>JAHIIS010000037.1 GCA_018899075.1 Candidatus Omnitrophota bacterium
AGACGATTATTTAACTTTGTGAGGTGTTTATTGCGAAGCGAGCCTCAGCAATTTTTTGGCAAATGACTTTTGAGCACTTACAGCGAGCGAATGCCGAGGCTACAGCGATAGGTTGCAAAATGAGTGAGCTGTTAAGTGCCAAAAGTCGGCAAAAAATTGCAGCGAGCGGAGCAATAACACCGAGCAAAGTTAACATACTAAACGCGAGAGGGTGTCAAAGAAGCCGGGGAAGGAGATGTTGATACAGTCTATGTCTTTGATGGTCGTGCGGCCGCGGGCGATAAGGCCGGCGATAACCATACTCATAGCCGTGCGGTGGTCGTTGAAACTATCCACGGTAGTACCGGCCAGCCTTGAGGGGCCGCGGATAATTATATCGTCGCCGCAGCTCCTAATGTCTGCTCCCATCCTGGTTAAGTTAGAAACCATCGCCTTAATTCTATCTGTCTCCTTGAGTCTCAATTCGCCTGCCCCCTGGATTGCAGTTTCGCCCTCTGATTGCGTTGCTGCCACCATTAAAATCGGGAGTTCATCGATAAGAGAAGGAATTTGTTCAGGCGCGATGGTCGGGCCTTTGAGAGGACTACACCTTGCCCTTACTTCTCCCTTTGCTTCATCATTATAACCTTTGCCGGCCATCTTGCTATTCTGATATTTCCAGCTAATAGAAGCCCCCATTTGCTGTAATAGTTTCAAGAAAGCTGTGCGTGTGGGATTAAGACCTACCGACTTCACTGTAATTTGCGAGCCCTTAGAAATACAGGCGCCTGCCAAAAAGAAGCTTGCGGAAGAAATGTCTCCCGGCACATCCACAACTTTAGCGATTAAATTGGCTCTACCCTTCACGCAAACCAACAGGCCTTCCACGGAAATATCCGCACCAAACTTCTTTAGCATCCTCTCTGTATGGTCTCTGGATTTAGCCGGCTCGGTTACTTTTGTGGCGCCTTCGGCGTAAAGGCCGGCTAAAAGAACGGCAGATTTTACCTGCGCACTGGCTACCGGCGTCTCATAACAAATTGGCCTAAGGGCGCCTCCGCGGATAGTCAAAGGGGCAAATTGAGCACCGTCGCTTCCTCTAATTTTTGCCCCCATTAACGATAAAGGCTCAGTAACCCTTTTCATCGGTCTTTTGGAAAGCGAGGCATCTCCCGAGAGTTCGCAGCTAAACCGCTGCCCGGCCAGGACTCCTAAAATTAAGCGCATTGAAGTGCCAGAGTTACCCAGGTAGAGTTTAACCCCGGGCTTGCGCAAACCATTCAAACCTTTTCCCTGAATGCAGAAGATGCCTTTAGATTTCGTTATGGCAACACCCATACTTCTGAAAGCGTCTATGGTGCGCAGGCAATCTTCGCAAACTGAAAGGTTTTTTACTTGTGTTTTGCCGCAAGCTAAAGAACCGATAATTATTGCTCGATGGGAAATAGATTTGTCGGGGGGGAGTGTGATTTCGCCTCGCAATCTCTTAGGTTCAATCACAATACTGGACATAGTTTGCAGTATAACATAATCCGGCAAAAAAGCAAGGAAGATTTACTGTTGTAACGACTCGAGGAAATTCTTGAAGCATTCGGGAATATCGGATTGGAATTCAACGAATTTTCCTGTGCGGGGATGGGCAAATCCCAATACTGTCGCGTGCAACGCCATGCGGTCAAAGCCACTTGCTTTGCCGTAGCGCGTGTCTCCAAGAATAGGGTGGCCGCAAAACTTTAGATGGACCCTCAACTGGTGCGTCCGGCCGGTATGGGGCAAAAGTTGGAGAAGGCTTACATCCTTGTATCTCTTTAGAACTCTATATCTCGTTAAAGCAGGCCTGCCTTTTTTGCCGTAGGCGCTGTGGACGCTGACAAAACTTACCGCCATCTTCTGGCGATTCTTTGCGTGTCTGGCAATAGGCAAGTCGATAGTCCCAACGTTTTCGGCAACTTTTCCCTTGACCAGCGCTATATATTTACGTTTAACAGTGTGCCGGCGGAACTGCCGGGCTAAATTTTGATGAGTAAAGTCATTTTTAGCAACAACGAGCAGCCCGCTTGTATCTTTATCCAAACGGTGCACGATCCCCGGCCTCAAAGGCCCGTTGATTGTAGAAAGCGGGCAACCATAACTCAATAAAGCATTTACCAGAGTGTGAGAATAGCGCTCCTGCGCCGGATGGGTGACCATCCCTGCCGGTTTATTTATTACCAAAAGGTCTTCGTCTTCAAAGACAATATCCAGGGGAATTTTTTCGGGTAAAATTTCAGGCCGCGGGGGGCTTTCGGGAATGCCTATCAGCAAACTGTCATTTTCTCTAACTTTATAATGCGCTTTGGCAGGTTTTTGATTTACAAGAATTTTTCCCGCTTTTATAAGACGTTGAATCCGGGAGCGAGAGATGGGAAACTTTAAATTTTTAATTATATACTGGTCTAACCTCAAGCCTTTATCTATAGCGGTAACCTCAAGATGAAAGTTGTTCATTTTTTTTCCACCAGATTATAGATACGCTCACGAAGATTCCTATGCTGATGAGTTGATGGACGGTTAAATTTGCCAATAGCGGCAAATTATCGCCGCGTAAATACTCCATAAAAAAGCGCGAGATGCTGTAAAGCAGGCAGTATAAGAGAAAGATTTGACCCGAAAAATAAATCTTCTTCCCCCTTTTAGCTTGAAAAGTTCTTAAAATAATAAAGATTAACAGCAAACTTAGCGAAGCATATATCTGCACAGGCTGACGCGCTATGTCTTGCCCGGGGAAATAAACGCGGAGTCCGGAACCTGCGGGTTTTCCATAGCAGCAGCCGTTTAGAAAACAGCCAATCCTTCCTATTGCCTGAGCTAAGGCCAAATAAGGACAGACTATATCGAAAGTCTTAAGGACGGGCAAACGTTGCCTTTTCAAAAAAACGACGGCGAAAATTGTCGCTAAGACAAATCCGCCATAAAAGCTCAAGCCCCCCCTGTGAAGCATCAATATCTGCTGAGGATGATTAATATAAAATTTTAGATTCTGTAAAACGTAAAGGGCGCGCGCGCCCGAAATTGCCGAGACCGCCAG
>JAHIIS010000038.1 GCA_018899075.1 Candidatus Omnitrophota bacterium
CGGGGAGCTGGCCAAAGCGCAAAAGTTGCTGGGAAAACTGCACAAAGAGAAAGAGCTCGTTAGAGAAAACGAAAGGCTCTTAGCCGAATTAAACAAAAACAAAAAGACGCTGGGCGGGCTGCGCAAAGAAAAGGAAGAGTTCACCCGGCAATCTAAACAAAACGAAAACCGGTTCAAAAAAGAGACGGTCAGGTTTCATTACAACCTCGCGCTTACCTACGATGAAAGCCGCCGGTACAAAGAAGCGCTGGCCGAATATAAAAAGGCGTTGGAGGTTGCGCCGGATGACCCGGATATCCACTACAATTTAGGCGTCCTTTATGACGAGCGCCTTTACGATAACAAGAGGGCGGTTGAGCATTACCGGACGTATCTTAAACTGCGTCCGGATGCCCAGGATGCCGATAAGGTGGTTTACTGGATTACCAAAGCAGAAGAGGAACTGAAATTTGAGTAGGTAGGATGAAAAGAGCAATAGATTGGAGATTGGCCGGCGGATTTGCCTCCCTTCTTTTTCTCATCGTCGCTATCGGGCTGATAGGAATCTTTCAGATTCAGTCTTTAAGCAGGACGGTAGATGAGTTAGGAAGGCGCCATTTTCCTATGCAGAAGGCCGCTCTTGAGATGAGAGTCAAGAACAGCCTATACGCCAGGGGAATCCGTAACTATATCTTCTGGCGCAGCGCCAGATACCTTGAGGCCGCCAGAGGCGCGGCAGACCGGGAGGGGATTAATGCCGCTGTTGAAGCGTTTGAGCGCCAGATGGACAGCTATTCTTCGTTTGTCCGCTCAAGCGAGCAAAGACAATGGGTTGCCGGGATTAGCGCTTTACAGCAAGAACTGCGCGCAATAGGAGAAGGGATTATTAATTTAGTGGACCGGATGGAAAATACTTCCAACGGCTCTATAAGAAAAAAGTTAGAGAGTTCTCTAAATAAATTGATGATGGAGTTTGAAAGCAAGTTATACAGAATAGACGATTTTCTTGAGGGCAGTCTGCAGAAGGCAAATCTCGAGGCGGTAAGAGGGCAGCTTCTTAAGGCTGATTCAGCCAGGAAACGGGCGATATTACTTTTGCGCTGGTCTTTAATTTTCGGGCTCTTAATCGGAGGCGAGACCGCCTGGTTCGTTTACCGCAACCGCCGGCAAGACAGAAAAAGGCGGGAAGAGCTGATGCGCAAGATAATCAAGGTTGAAGAAGAAGAGCGCGAAAAATTGTCCCTTCAGGTGCACGACCAGATGGGCCAGGATTTAAGCGGTTTAAGGATTTATTTAGACCTTATAGACAAGAAATTGCCGCTTGAACGCGAAGAAGTAAAAAAAGACATCGGGGAAAGCAAAAGGATTCTTTCCGGCTTAATAGAAAGAAGCCATAATATCGCCGAGCTTCTCAGGCCGCCGGCGCTGGATGAAGTAGGCCTGGTGGGCACAATCGACAGCCTTATCCTGCAATACAGGCAGATGAGCGGCATTAAATTTACCTACCAGAAGCCGGGCAAGGAGATAAAATTATCCAGCGAATATTCACTCCTCTTATACCGGGTAACCCAGGAAGGCCTGACCAATGTCCTCAAACATTCTCAGGCCGCGAAGGTAAAGGTTGCCCTGGAGAAGAGAGCCGATGCGGTTTGTCTTTCTATTGCCGACGACGGCGTGGGGTTTAATTACGGGCAATACCTCAGGCGCCCCTACAGGCGCGAAGAAGATAAGTTAAAGCTGGGCCTTGCGGGCTTGCGCGAGAGAGTAGAACTTTTGGGCGGAAGGATGGCCGTGGCCACCGCCCCGGGGAAGGGAACCCGCCTCCTTGTCCAGCTTCCGATAGCAAAGACATAGAAAGTATCAGAGAGCCATCGCTCACTTCGTTCGCTAGTGTCATAGCGTCAAAGTAAAAACTCTGACACTCTGACTCTTTGACGCTACACTAATTGAGGAACAATGTCATACTCGATTATAATAGCTGACGACCACGATATTATCCGCCAGGGGATAAAGAATATCCTGCGCGGCCAGCCCGAATATGAGGTAGCGGCCGAGGCCGTAGACGGAGAGGAAGTAGCGGCCAGGGTAAAGGAATTTAAGCCCGATATCCTCCTTCTGGATATCTCGATGCCTAAAATAAGCGGCCTGGACGTAATTGAGCAGGTGCATTATATCTCGCCGGAAACAAAGATTCTGATTATTACCGTGCACAAGGCAGCTGCTTATATAATGAAGGCATTCGAGGCAGGCGTAAAAGGCTATCTGCATAAAGAGACCGCCGGAGAAGAGCTCCTGCCGGCCCTTGCCAGGATTGCCGCCGGCGAGATTTATCTGACCTCTTCGGTCTCTTCGTATCTCGTGGAAAGGGTGCTCAAAAAATCGGCAGAAAAAGAGCCGCAAAAGGGCCTGTTGACTTCACGTGAACAGGAGATATTGCGCCTGGTCGCTGAGGGTAAGACCGCCAAAGAGATAGCCGCCGCTTTATTTATCAGCCAGAGGACGGTGGAGAATTACAAAAACACCCTTTTGAAAAAACTCAACCTGCACAGGACAAGCGACCTGATTAAATACGCCATTAAACACAGGCTCGTGGACATCGACGAATATTAAAGTATTATGTTAATGCAAGAGTTTGGAAAATTCTTCAGGAGAGAGCCGCGCTTTACGCATTATATGCTTAAACAGCCCGGGTTTAATGATTTTACCCGAATGAACAGGGACGGGGATGGTTACTTTTTCATCAGAAAAGGTCTTCTGAAGGATATGGTGGCTTCCCTCAATTCTTTTACAGATAAAAGCGTCTCTTTTGAGCGCAGCGACCAGCTTTTTACCTGTGATGCGCGGGAGCCTCGTCATTATTATATTGCTATTTCGACCAACTCTCGGATAGGATGGCGATATTCCTTGAAGGCTTGTTTAATTCCTACTACCTTGATATATCCACGCAGCGCTTCTTTTAAATTAGTAATAGCCTGATCCGGGTCATCACCTTGGGTCATAATATCAAACTCTGGACAATATACGGTATATCCCCCATTTTTCGGGTCAGGGATTAATTCAGCGCTAATCTGTAAACGATGCATGGTTTTTTCCTCCTCTTTGCTACTTCAACGTAAGCATAGCATAAGAGAAGGGATAAGTCAATACAAAAAAGTGCCTGACCCCTTTTTGACGTCATTGCGAGGCGAAGCCGAAGCAATCTCAAAGATTATTTACTTTATCGGTGGGAGGAGAGAAATCTTAGGCATTTTTCTTTTGCATCAAGCACTAATTCCAATCTTTTTCTCCCAGAGCTTTTCACGAGTTTGGCGCAATTTCTCAATAACTTTTCCCTCGCTCATTCCTTTAAAGGGAGAGGGTCTTTGGGCAACCATTTTGCAGAGTTTCTCAAAATGTTTCAGTGCTTCCCTGGCACTACGTTTGTTTACTCTTGCTGTCTTCGCCTTCATTTTAAACCGGCAAGAGGAAGTGATTGTCTCTTTCCAGAGGTTTTCTCTTGTTTTGCGCAGGGCATCAATAACCTGATCTTTGGTTTTCATTCTTTATCACCTCAACATAAGCATAGCATAAAGGGAAAACCAAGTCAAGGGGGAAGTAGGCTACTAAAGAAGGGGGTCGAAAATGCGGAAAAATAATTTTCTAATCCTATTAGCCGCAGGGATGTTTTTAGTAATTTCTTTAGTTACCAGCGGCGCCTTTGCTGAAGACGTTGAAAGCAAGGGGGGCAATGATTATGTAGTAGCC
>JAHIIS010000039.1 GCA_018899075.1 Candidatus Omnitrophota bacterium
CGGCCGTCGGATTCAATTACTACGGCTCTGTATTGGCCCAAGAGAGGGTGCGCTCTAACTTCGATAGCCTTAACTTCGCCGGAAACCGAAGAGTGAATCGGCGAGGATAGATATTCTTTTGACTGCGCAACTAATGTGCCTGCCTTGACTTTATCCTTTACTGATACCTTAGCCTCGCAGGGAAATCCCGTATGCTGCAGTAAAGGAAGGACTACTTCAGCCGGCGCGCCCATCGCTTTTATGGGTAAGCCGCGGCTGGCCTCTTTAAAATCGGGAGGCGAAAGTCTTGCTTTAAGCATAAGCAGTCCCTTTTAGCTCTTCCACGTAATTGCGCGAGGCTACGGCGGCCTCTGCCCCTTCGCTGCAGGCAGTGACTATCTGGCGCAGCGGTCTTAGCCGGCAGTCTCCGCAGGCAAAAATGCCTTTACGCGAGGTCTCCAGATTCTGACCGGTAACAATAAAACCCTGGGGGTCCGTATTCACCGCGCCTTTCAAAAAATCCGTATTGGGTTTAAGGCCCGCGAAAATAAACACCCCTTCGCAAGGGACATCCCTTTTCTTGCCTGTGTTTATATCTTCTATCTTCACCCCGCTAACCTTTTCTTCTCCCGCTATTTCCAGCACTTTCGAGTTCCAGATAAAATCTATTTTCGGCTCGGCCTTTAATCTATCCCGGAGCACTTTATCCGCGCGCAGTCTCCCCCGGCGATGGATGAGAGTAACGCTGCGCACAAATTTGCTTAAGTAAAGGGCCTCTTCGCAAGCGGCGTTGCCTGCGCCCACTACAATAATTCGCCGGTTACGGAATAAAGGGCCGTCGCAGGTAGCGCAATACGAGACTCCGCGCCCGGTAAGCGTTTCCTCCCGGGGCACGCCCAGCCTTTTAGGGATAGCCCCGCAGGCCAGAATTATGGAATGGGCCCGGTAAACGCTGTCTTCTGTCTTCACGGTATATCCGCTTACGGCATCGCAAGAGCGGGCAAAGACAATCTCTTTTACCTCTTCGCCGATAATTTTCAATCCCGACTTCTCGGCCTGGGCCTTAAGTCTCCCGGCAAGCGCCGGCCCCTTTATCCCTTCGGGGAAACCGGGAAAATTCTCCACAAGGTCGGTTAAAAGCATCTGTCCGCCGGCAGAGGCCTTTTCTAAAACTTTAACCTTCATCCCTGCCCTTGCGGCATAAAGTCCGGCGCTAAGGCCTGCGGCTCCTGCGCCAATAATGATAATGTCGTATTCCATTTCTGCCATCTTTTAGGCCCCTCTTTTATCCATTCTCAAAACAAGCGCCACTAATCCTGCGATTGTAAGAGTTATCCCCACAAACAGTAAAATCCAGAAGCGCCCAATCCTTTCCGCCAGAAAGGAGGTGAGAAACATAAACAAAAGAAAACCCAGATGCGCCACTATCTCCAGCGACCCGAAGACTCTCCCGCGCATCTCATCCTTAGTTACCTCATGGATTAGAGTCTGGGAAGATATTATAATAGGGGAAATAGTTAACCCTAAAATGAGACTTAAACCCTCAGCCAATAGATTTGAGGGACGGAGTTTCAAAAGGACTGCAAATGCGCTTAAGGCCGTGCCGCTCAACATTAGAGAAATAAATATTATTCTCATTCTGGAGACCTTCTGGCCAAACTGCCCGTAAACAAGCGTGCCCAAAAAAAGGCCCAGCCCTAAAAACATCGCCAAAAACCCTAAGTCCTGGGTTACCGAGCCCAAGGAATTCTGCACAAAAACAATGCTTACTATATAAACCGCCCCTACCGCCGACCATAAGAGAAAAAGCGTCTGGGCGATAAAACGCACATCGCTGTCTTTTGCCAGATAATACCAGCCTTCTTTAATATCAGAAAAAAGGGTTTTCTTAAACAACCTTTCCACATCCTTAATCACTGTTACCGGGCCTTCTTTTTTAAAGTAAACGCGGGCTTTGGCGGCAATCATAAAGACCATCAATCCCGAAACAAGGTAAGTGAGCGCATCGATAAGAAATCCTCCCTGCGAGCCTGCGCGTTCGACAATCAGTCCGCCCAGGCCAAACCCGGCAACCGCGGCAATCATCCCGCTGGTGGAGGAAAGGGAATTGGCTAAAAGCAATTTCTCTTTAGAAACGAGCTGCGGGATAATGGCCATTTTCGCGGGGATAAAAAAACGGCCTACGGAAAACATCAGAAAAAGGATTATATATACCGGCCAGAGATTTTTTGCTCCTATGAAAAACAAGGCCAGCGAGGCCACCAGCGCCGCCCTTAAGAGGTCGCAGGCTACCATTGTCCGGCGGCGGTCCCACCTATCTACATAGGCAGCGGCAACAGGCCCCACCAGAAATACGGGGATAATCGTAAAGGACAGGATTTTGGCTAACTGTAAGGTTGAGCCGGGGGCGCGGGCGTAAATTAAGGCAATCAGGGCCATCTGGCTTAAACGGTCGCCGAACTGGGAAGTAATCTGGCCTAACCAGAGAAAGAGAAAATTTTTATTTTTTAGAATCTCTTTAAACTGCGCCAAGATGAAACCTCTTCAGGAGCAGGCTTATCGCCCCTAAATCGCCTACCGCGTCTTTTAGTTTAGCCGGCACAATTTTGCAGCTGCGATAGGGCCTGGGCCAGGTGTAAGCGCGCACAGTCTTCACAAGCGGCCGGAAAAGTATCGGGCCGGCCTTAGCTACCCCGCCGCCGATAACAATCATCTCGGGATTGATTATCTGAATAACATTGGTTATGCTTAATCCGAGATAAAAGGCGGCCTGTTCATAAATGGCCCGGGCAAGTTTGTCGCCTTTTAAGGCCGCCTGGGCAACAATTCCGGCGTTGATATCTTTCCTTTTCCCGGCCAATTTCAAAATCAGGGAATTCCTCCTTGCTCTCTCTCTGGCAATTCTGGCTATGGCTGTGCCGCTGGCCAGGGCCTCCAGGCACCCCCGCTTTCCGCAGTTACATTTCGGGCCTTCGGGCAAAACCACGGAATGGCCGATTTCTCCGGCATCGTTACTTGCGCCGTGAAAAATTTCTCCGTTAATAATTAAACCCCCGCCGATGCCCGTGCTCACCGTGTAATAAAAAAGGCTGTTCACGCCTTTACCTGCGCCAAAGGTCTTCTCGGCAAGTGCGGCGCAATTTGCATCGTTATCCACAGCTACCGGGAGAGTGAAACTGCGGGAGAAGATTCTCTTTAAAGGGACATTGCGCCATGTAGGCATATTAGGAGAAGTAATCAGCAGACCCTTTTTAAAATCTAAAGGGCCGGGACAAGATACGCCAATGCCTTTAGTTCTTTTTAGGTCTCTATCGTATCTCGCAAGATACGCCCGAATAATCCTTTTTATCTGGCTAAGGGTGGCCTTTACCCCTTCACTGGGAAAAACCCGGCGAATGAGAACCTTACCCCGGAAATTGCCCAAAGATACGGAAGTCTTTGTTCCGCCTATATCTACGCCAATAAGGTAAGACATAACTTAACTCCTTAGATTAGATTACTACAACCAGGTCATTTCGTCAAGGACACTCTGCTGGTATCAGTTCCGTTTCTGATACGTCTTAATGAAGTTTTCGATGCTGCGGTCATAGGTCTTTTCTGCATCGGCAGGGAAAATACAGGCAGGCAGCTGCCCCTGTTGCCAATGGTATTGAAGGCACTCGCAGCACATCCCCTTTCTGGCACACGGTTCGTAAGTGCAGTTACAATTCTGCTTGTTTTGTTCTATTTTACATTCCGCCATAGCAATCCTCCTTTAATCCGCCTTCTTTAGGATAATATCGCCTAATTTACAGCCCAGATGTTTAGTCACCACAGGGCACTTTGCCCTGAAGAGGAAAAAGACCGGGGCCTTTTCTCCTGCTAAGGCCTCAAAGTTGCCCTGCCCTTTACTGATAATGAACCCTGCTTCTTTAAAAATCTTCCTGAAATTGCCTGTGCAAAATTTTAAGATTGTCCCCGGCGCATCGCAGCCGGAAGAGACAATCCGGGCATATTTATCTATTCCGCAAAATGCGGCATCTTCCGCAAGGGCATCGTTAATTATCGGCCCTCCTCTTACAACATAAATGATTTCTTTGTCTTCCATTTCCTCAATTAAAATTTTGTCGAACACAACCTCGCCGGCATTATCTCCGATATAAAGAATCTTCTTAGCCTTCTTTAGCGCCCTCCTAAAACTTGGATAATCAAACAAGCCTTTGTCTTCCCGGCGAATAATCCTATCTTCCTCGGCAAAGAGCTTGTCTATCTCCCGGTCGATATTTAAAGAGCTTTTTATTCCGTAATCGATAATATTGCCGGCTATAGCCAGCTCAAGAGCGGCTAAAAGCCTGTCTTTAGACCTCTCCGCCTTCTTTTTCAGACGGGGATATAGAGATAAGGCAAATTCATTGCTCTTTTGTTTAATTTCTTTAAAAGGATCGTGCCTTCCGGTAATTTGCCTGACAAGTTTATAAAGAATTCTTCCCATAGCCGTGGGGCACTCTTTTAAATCAAACTTGAGAACCTCTTTAGAAAGCGCCTTCAGTATCTTTTTTTGGGTAGATTTATTTGCTCCGGCGAGCTTTGCCGCATCAAGCGCCTGTTTGAAAAAGCAGGGGATGCAGTCTAAATATGTTTTCATTCTAAAATCTTACCCCTTCTAAGCATTGTGCCTTTTGCGCTAATGGGCCGGACTCTTTTGCGCCTTGCCTCATCAAGCGAAACCACCTTCATCCCGCGAAAATGTCTTTTTATTTCCAGAAGCGCCCGGCGGGAAAGCGCCCTAACCGGAGAAGGCCTTGTGGGAGTGCAAATCTGGATTTCATCGGGCTGAATGCTTTTAGCCAGCCCGGCTATTTTGCCGGCAATGCCTCTGTTTTTCCCCGTAAACATTATCTGCAGGGCCAATTTTCCGCAAAATTCTTTTCTGAATTGCTTAATGCCTCTTAAGATACCGGGAAAGCCTATGTCTTTCGCCGGTCGATTTATTAACTTTAGAAGTCTTTCGCAATCCACATCCAGCTTGACCGCTACTAAATCCGCCAGAGAGATTTCTTTTCTTACCTCTTTTCTATACAGCAAAGTGGAATTGGTCAAAACGGCTACCGGCTCTTTGCGTATTTTCTTTATTGCCCTGATTGTCTGGCCCAAATTTACGGCCAATGTGGGCTCGCCGCATCCAGAGAAGGTAATATAATCTATGTGAATATCCGGCAGTCTCTTTATCTCTTCAATAACTTTTTGCGTAGGGACATACAATTTCCTTTTCGTAGTAAAACCCTTCGTCTCGCCAAGCTGACAGTAAACACAATCAAATGTGCAGAGCTTTTTTTTGCCCGAGAGCAAATCTATGCCTAAAGACCTGCCTAATCTCCAGGAAGGCACCGGCCCATAGATATATTTAAAATGCGTCATATTTTCCTGCGCTTTCTCAAAACTGCTTTAAGACAACTCATATTTTTTATTATCCTTGGAATTAAACAAGGATTGAAAAAGACCAAGTAACTCCAGAGTTTAATTTCGTAACCGGCAATCCAAGGTAGATTAATTATAAAGTCTCTCAGGCTGTCGTTTTTTAATATAGTCATATACCTGTTTTTCACCAGCGAGGTCTTTAGCTCCGGCGATAAATAAGCGAGATCATATCTCTTTAAAAAGCCTATTTTGGGTGTGTAAGTTTTGGCTGTGCCTCCTCTTCGGTGGTAGGCTAAGGCGCATGGATTGTAAAAACCTCTCCAGCCAAAGAGGCGCCCCCTCCAGGCAATATCTAAATCTTCATAAAACATCCCGTAACTTTCATCAAAATATTCGCCGTCTATCTTTATCTCTTCAAGCATCTTGCGTTTATAGAGAGGGGCTACACCTCCGGCACTAAAAATATAGCAGGGCTCATCATACCTAGCGCTGTCCTTCTTTTTATATCCCCTTTCTACGGGCCGGCGCGACCTTCCAAGCATCTGTCCAGCTGAATCAACAGTCGCCCTATCCCAGGACATAATCTTTCCACATACCATCCCTGTCCTTTCATTAGCATTTGCCGCCTTAAGGAGCTCTTCTACAAAATCTTTTTCTAAAACCACATCGTTATTTAAAGAAACTATAAATTCACCTTTTGCAGCCCCGATACCCTTATTTTGCGCCCGGCAATAAAGCTCATTATGTTCGTTGATTATTAACCTAACTTGAGGGAACTTTTCCTTTAACATCTGTTGCGAACCATCCCAGGAGCCATTATCTACTACAATTATTTCTATAGGACTATGGGTCTGATTTAACAGAGAATCCAGACAATCTTTTAGATATGCCTTTTTATTCCAGTTTGCAATAATCGCAGAAACCAATTCCATTGACCCTATACCTGTATCTGTGTTAGAATTATACCATAATGCAAGCCTCTAAATCAAATGCAGTCTGGAGACTGCTTTTATTTCTTATCTTCTTACGGCCGTTTATCTGCCAGAGGTGCTACCCCCGTTTTGATATTTATTATTGCTCCATTTTTTCACTGTGCTGCTTACTCTATTTAATCTTTAACTCCAAAGCCTCCTTTAAGGACAGCCTTAACCGTCCTATTCTTCTTTTTTTGGCAGCCATGGCCATCTCTAGCTCATTTTCCATAAATACTCCTTTAAGCCTAAGCGAGATATATAAGTTTATTCCCTACTTCCTAACTTTCTGTTTAATGACCCGGGTAACTGCGGAGCAAAGGAAGCAAGTCTTAGTTACCCTTATTGGCGCCGGTTTCTTATTGAGTCTCTACGCTATTTACCAATTCTTCTGGGGCTTCCAAAATATCTTAGATTACCTTAGTCAGACCAAACCCTACCCCTATGCCGAGGAATTTCTGGCCCGAAAAAGGGTCTTTGCCAGCTTTTTCTCTCCGGATATGTTTGCCGGCTACTTAATTATGCTCATACCCTTAACCGCAGGCTTGCTTTTAGAAATTGCCCCAAAAGGCCAATTTCTGTCATTACGAGCCCCGAAAGGAGCTGGCAATCTCATTCTTTGCTTATTAGCAGGCCTCGCCTTAATTACTATGTCTGTCTCTCTTCTTCTGACCAAATCCGCAGGGGCAGGTTTTAGCCTGCTTGTAGCCTTTTTAGTCTTTTCTGCTTTGCTTTTCGCCTACCAACCCCACCTGAGGCGTAGAACCCTCTTGGCCGCTGTTATTATCTGTATCCTCATAATATCAATGTTGGCAGGCATCATTATAACCCGGGCAAACTATTTTTTAGACTTAAACAATCCCCAAAACTCCATAATTCAGAGGCTCTTTTTCTGGAAGGCAGCTGTAAGAATAATCAAGGATTTCCCTCTTACCGGAGTAGGTCTGGGGAATTTCGGGAGAATTTATCCTAACTACAAAAGCCTTCAGGCTATTGAAACCCATTTTGCCCATAACAGTTACCTCCAGATATGGGCAGAAATAGGGATATTGGGGATCCTGGCCTGGCTTTGGCTGATATTAGGGTCTTTCCGGGCAGGGCTAAGGAATTTAAAAGTAGGGCATGGGCAAAGTTATTTGACTATTGGCCTGATTGCGGCAAGTGCGGCTTTCCTAGTCCACAACTTTATTGATTTTGATTTCTTCATTCCTGAGGTCGCCTTCCACTGGTGGGTGATTTTGGGGATTACTTCGGCTCTATCTTCACCCCATCGACAACTGCCGAAATAAGTTCATATATTTCAGACTCCGTAGATGTTTCTTCAGCTTCTGCATCGTATTCTATATTGAAACAAAATTCCTTAATCTTTCCTACTCCGGGCGCAAGCCAAATAGTGCAATCATCTCTGTCAAAGGAACCGTCCGGTTCCTTCCATTCAGAAATTGAAGAGAATTTAAGGCAATCCCTGAATTTCCCTGCAGGAACCTCTAAATCCTCTACAGAATCCAGTAATATCTGACCGCTTTCACTACTTCTTTCTCCTGTCTTCGCACCTTCCAAGTCATAAGCTATCAAATTAATTGAATATTTTTTATTCTCTCCTATTTCTATATTGGGAAAGATTAATTTTGGTGGATCAGGAATCTCATATTCACTATCTCCATTAAGCTCGGCATCGAAATATTTATACTCTTTTATGCCTTCGGAATCAATAGCCACACACCTATAGTCATTTTCATCTTCATCCTCATCTTCCACATCCACCATTCTTACCGTTTCTACTCCTTCGATTATCTCCTTACCTTCTATCCTAACCGTCTCTTCAAAAATATCTCCGTCTTCTATTACTGAATATGTCCAACTATTGCCCTGGTGCAAGGGATAATATTCCTCTAAATTATATGCTGAAGCCGAAGGCGCAAATACCACTACTATCGCTATCGCTAAAATCAAAGTCTTGCTATCTTTTAACATAAATCTTTTCATCCTCATATTTCTTCCTCCCCATTATCTTGGAAAGCGTTTCTGCTTTCTCTGCTCTTACATAAGATTTCAACTTAATTAAATCAATAACTGCATTAAATATTACTCTTGGACTTACGCCTGTCTGCCTGCCTTTTAATCTTGGAACATGTTCTACTGGAATCTCTTTAATCCTGAAACCTCTATTTTTAGCTTTTAATAAAAGCTTAGCATAAAAAATCCCAGCTCCACAATTTATATTCTCTGTCTCTAACGTTTCTCGTTTAAACAACTTAAACCCGCAGTTAACATCTTTAAGTTTCAATCTAAATAATAGGGAAATCGACCAACTGTAGATTTTACCTAACATAACTCTATAAAAAGCATCCGCTCTTTTATATCTATTCCCTGCTATTATATCAAATTCTTCAAGATAAAAAAGCATTTTCTCAATTTCACCAATATTAAACTGACCGTCTGCATCCATAAAAAAAACTAAAGGAAATTGCGCATTTGTAGAACCAGATGTCAAGGCTTTCCCGTAACCTAAATTTCTACAGTGAGTTATTACTTTTAAATACGGAAACTTATTTGCGAGCCCACTCAAAATCGCTGCTGTATTGTCCCTACTCCCATCATTAATTGCAATGATCTCATAATCTTTGAATATATCCCGGTCTTGCAAGAAATTAGCTGAGTCTTCAATGACCTTCTTTATATTATCTCCCTCATTATAAACCGGCAGAATAACAGAGATAAAATACTTCTTATTCATCTTAAAGTTCCAATGCGGCCCCAAAATAACCTAAAGCCGCCTAAAATAGCAGACAGGTTTAGTGTACACAGGTAAGAAGGTCTCAAATAAAATTTAAGCAATCCCCTGTATATAAATTTGTTCACCTCTGCATTACATTTATATTCAAATTTGTCTCTATACAAAGTACTCCCTTTATAAGGAACCATTTTATGGAAAGAAATAAAATCAGGATTAAGCTCTTTAACGGACTTCAG
>JAHIIS010000040.1 GCA_018899075.1 Candidatus Omnitrophota bacterium
TCCACGTCTTCAGAAAACTACAGCTTTTTTCTTTTGCCTCTCAGCTTATTTATTATGCCATTGCCTTCCTGGCCCTGGGGCTGGGTATTTACAGCCTTTGCGATTACATAACATATAAGAGGACGGGAGAAGCAAAAGGCTGCAGCCTGAGGTGGTATAACCGCCTGCGCTCGCTGGCGGATAACCGCAGGGGCTTAATTATTCTCGTCATTGCGGCCTTCGTTAACGGCTTTATCATTGCTCTTTTAGAATCGGCCTGCACGGGGCAAATCTACTTTCCCACTATTGCCTTTGTGATGAAGGTCCCCAGCCTGCGCATTCACGCCTTTTTATATCTTGTGTTATATAACAGCCTGTTTATCGTGCCTCTGGTGGCTATATTTCTTTTGGCCTGCAAGGGAATTAGTTCGGAGAAATTTGCCCTGTTTCAAAGAAAGCACCTGGGGGCAATAAAGCTAACCTATGCCCTTTTGTTCTTCGGCCTGGCAATTCTCCTTTTTGTTCTTTAAAGATATAAGCAAAATTATTTTTTTCTCTTGACTAACTCTATATTTTGTGGTATGTTAAGTTAATCTTACCTTTCTCTAATTAGCCCGTCAAAGTTAGTCCTTTGATGAAAGATTCCATAGTATGAAGAAAAAGGTTCTGCTCATCGACGGCAATTCATTTTGCTATCGTGCCTTCTACGCTATCAGAGGCCTTTCTACTTCGAAAGGCCAACCCACTAATGCAATTTACGGTTTTGTGGCCATGCTGAATAAGTTGAGGGCAGAGCATAGGCCGGACTATCTGGCAGTGACTTTCGACCTTAAGGGCCCTACTTTTCGCCACAAGAGGTTCGCTGACTACAAAGTCCACCGCAAGCCTATGCCCGATGAGTTGAGTGTTCAGTTCCCTGTCATTAAGAGGATTCTCCGGGCCTACCGTATTCCCATATTTGAAAAAGAGGGTTATGAAGCCGATGATATTATTGCCACCTTAGCCAAAAAGTTAGCCGATACAGAGTTAGAGGTTTTGATAGTTACAGGGGATAAGGATATATTGCAGCTGGTGAGCAACGCCGTTAAGGTAATCAACGCGCACAAGGACAATCTAATTCTGGATGAGGCCTGGGTGAAAAAGAGGTTTGGAGTGGGCCCTGAGAAGGTTATAGAGATAATGGCTCTGGCAGGAGATGCAAGCGACAACATTCCGGGAGTCCCCGGCATAGGCGAGGCCACTGCTATAGAGCTGATTAAGAGGTTTGGCACGCTGGATGAGGTTTTAGCCAATGCGGATAAAATAACAAATAAAGCAAGGTCTGAGCGGATTAAAAAATTTGCCGAGCTTGCCCGGATGAGCAGGGAGTTAGCCAGGCTCGATTGCGATGTCCCGCAGCTTGCCCCCTTAGGCAGCAGGCATCTAACGGGGCAGGCGCAAAGAGAACCTTCGGATTTACTCGCAGAGTTAAAAGTGGTTGAAGCGGATAATGAAAGGCTGTTTGAAATCTTTAAGGAATTGGAATTCAAATCATTAATGCAGAAGGTGGCCCGGGAATTTAAGGACGAGATAGATTATAATGTTTGCGGCCGTGATGAAACAGAGGAATATTTTAAAGACTTCTCAAAAGAAGAGAGCGTCACTCTCTATCTGGCGGCTGGCCCGCGCCTTGACCCTATGGCGGCTAAAATTACAGGCATTGCTTTTGCCTTTGAGAAGAAAAAACCCCTGTTCTTTTCTTTAGAGCAGACTTCGAAGGACAGATTGAAACCCATATTTGAGAATAAGAATATAAAAAAGATCGGGCACAACTTAAAGTATGCAAAAGTCCTTTTATCCAATTACGGGATTACTTTACAAGGCATAAGTTTTGACACGATGATTGCTTCCTACCTGCTTGAGCCGGCAAGGTTGAAATACGGCCTCGGGGATTTGGCCCTGGAATACCTCAATTGCAACTTACCTGCTCCGGGCACGGACAGGGAGGCGGCGAAGGTTTGCTTTCAGAATGTAACTGTGATTTTTAGATTGAGTGAGATTTTACGGGGCAAGCTGAAGCAGAAAAATCTGCTCGCGCTATTCCAGAATATCGAAATGCCTTTGATAGAAGTCCTGGCGGATATGGAAAAGGAAGGAGTCGCTCTGGATAAAGACTTGCTGCTTCATTTATCCCGCGATTTCGACGGAAAACTAACACATTTAACTAAAGAGATTTATGAGATGACGGGTGAAAGTTTTAATATTAATTCCCCCAAGCAGTTAAGCTGCGTTTTGTTCGAGAAATTGAAACTGCCCAGAATAAAACGGACCAAGACTCAGCAGCATTCTACAGACACAGAGGTCTTACGGAAGCTTTCTACGGCGCACCCGGTGGCTCAGAGCCTTCTGGAATTCAGGGAAATATCCAAATTGAAATCTACTTATATAGACGGGATGATGAAACTGCTGCATTCCGGCACAGGAAAAATTCACACCTCGTTTAATCAGACAGGCACCGTAACCGGCAGGCTCTCTTCAAGCCGGCCCAATTTGCAAAATATCCCTATTAAAACCAGCCTGGGAAAGAAAATTCGTCAGGTCTTTATTCCTGCCGAAAAAGGCAGCCTTCTCTTATCGGCAGATTATTCTCAGATAGAATTAAGAATACTTGCGCATCTTTCCGGAGATAAAAATTTAATTTCTGCATTTAAAGAAGATTTGGATATTCACGCATATACGGCGTCTCTGATTTTTGATGTAAGCGCCGATAAGGTATCCTCGCAAATGAGAGATACGGCCAAAACCGTCAATTTCGGTATTACTTATGGAATGAGCGCCTACGGGCTATCTAAAGATTTAGGCGTAGGCCTTAATCAGGCTCAAGAATTCATTGATGCCTATTTCGCCAGATACCCGGGGGTGAAGAGTTATATCAATCGCCAGATAGAGAAGGCAGAAAGATACGGTTTCGTAACTACGCTTATGAAACGCAGGCGCTACATTCCTCAAATCAAAAGCCTTGATGAAAATACACGCCGGTTTGCCCAGCGCGTGGCGATAAACGCACCTGTGCAGGGCTCTGCCAGCGACTTGATTAAAGCAGCAATGGTAGAGATTCATCGCCGCCTGAAGGCGCAAAACCTTTCGACCTCGATGATTATTCAGGTGCACGATGAGCTGGTGTTTTCCGTGCCGCAGGGGGAACTGGCAGGCGTGCGCGCGCTCATTAAGGACAAAATGGAAAACGTAACCAGGTTAAATGTCCCGGTTAAAGTAGCAATTAAAACCGGGAAAAATTGGCTGGAAGTAAGATGAAAGTCTTATTAAAAAATATATCGAGCTTTATAACCGCGCGTTGAATGAGGAATAAATTAAGAAAGAAAGGATTGGTCCTGGGCATTACCGGAAGCTACTGCTGCGGAAAAACTACCGTAGCCGGGATGTTCGCAAGATTAGGCGCCTCTTGCATTAACGTTGATGCGATTTATCGCCGGCTTATTAAGCCCCGGGGTTTACTCTACGAAAGAATAGTTTCTGCCTTCGGGCGGGATGTCCTGGGAAATAATAAACAGATAGATAGAAAGAAATTGGCAAAGATTGTTTTTGGCGAAAATGAGGCCTTAAAAAGGCTATGCCGGATTACCCACCCCGCGATTATAAAGAGGATGAATGCCGAGCTTTCCAGGTTAAAAAGGGTTAAGCGATGCGCTGTTATAATAATCGATGCGCCGCTATTAATTGAAGCGGGGTTGCTTGATCTGGTGGATAAATCGATAGCGGTAAAGGCAGGCGAAAGAAATCAAATCGCAAGATGCAAAAGGCAAAGGGGCGCATCCGGCGCTGAAGTTATTAAGAGAATTAGAAGCCAGGCGCCACAGGCAGAAAAGATTAAATTAGCCGACTATGTAATAAATAATAATGGGACATTGAAGCAAACCAGAGAACAAGTGAAGGACATTTGGAGAAAGGTTAGGGGGTAGAGATGGAAATAACGAATTTGAAAAATATGAAAATAACGGAACTTGCCAAGTTGGGAAAGGGGCTTGAGTTAAACGGCTTAAGCGGCTTAAAAAAGCAGGAGTTGATTTTTAAAATCCTGCAGGCCCAGGCCCAAAAGGAAGGCCGCATTTTTGGCGAAGGGGTACTGGAGGTGCTTCAAGACGGTTTTGGCTTTTTAAGGTCCCCCAATTATAATTACCTGCCCTGTCCGGACGATATCTATATTTCGCCTTCACAGATTCGCAAGTTTGCTTTGCGCACGGGCGATACGGTAGGCGGGCAGATTCGCCCTCCCAAAGAGGGAGAAAAATACTTCGCTATGCTGAAGGTCGAAGCGGTAAATTTTGAGAACCCTGAAGAGGTGAAAGATAAGATACTTTTCGATAACCTGACTCCTCTTTATCCCAAGGACCGCTATTTGCTGGAAACCGCCCCCGATGAGATTTCTATGCGAATTATGGACTTGATTACGCCCCTGGGAAAGGGCCAGAGGGCCTTGATTGTTGCCCCGCCATACAGCGGCAAGACCGTGATAATGCAAAAGGTGGCTAACGGCATTACCGCCAACGCCCCCGAGACTATCCCGATAATACTCTTGATTGATGAGCGCCCCGAGGAGGTTACGGATATGCAGCGCTCGGTGCGCGCGGAGGTAATCAGTTCTACTTTTGACGAACCCGCCGAGCGGCATATTCAGGTTGCCGAGGTGGTTCTGGAGAAGGCCAAGAGGCTGGTCGAGCATAAGAAGGATGTAGTAATACTTTTGGATAGCATTACGCGCCTTGCCCGCGCCTACAATACTATTGCCCCCCATAGCGGGAAGATTCTTACGGGCGGGGTGGATTCCAGCGCCCTGCATAAGCCAAAACGCTTTTTTGGCGCGGCCCGCTGCGTGGAGGAAGGCGGCTCTCTAACTATAATTGCCACCGCTTTAATCGATACGGGAAGCCGGATGGACGAGGTCATCTTTGAGGAGTTCAAAGGCACAGGCAATATGGAGCTGCAATTGGACAGAAACCTGTTCCAGCGCAGGATATATCCGGCAATCGATATTAAACGCTCCAATACACGCAAAGAAGAACTGCTTTTGGACCCGGAGGAATTAAAGAAGGTCTGGCTTTTGCGTAAGGCGCTGAATGACTTAAGTTCCGTAGAAGCGATGGAGCTTCTCATCGGAAAGTTGAAAAAATTCAAGACTAACGCCGAGTTTTTGTTATCGTTGGATAAATTGAACCTGGCATAAGCAGGAGGTAAAATGAAACCCAAAATACATCCCGAATACAAGGAGACGACAATCAGCTGCGCCTGCGGAGCGGTAATCCACACCCGTTCAACAAAGCAGAATATCCGCGTAGAAATATGCTCTAAATGCCACCCTCTGTATACCGGAAAACAGAAGCTCGTTGATTCTGCCGGGCGGGTGGAAAAGTTCAGGCGCAAGTACGGCCAGCAGAAGAGTAGCAAATAAGAGTGTCAAAGTGTCAGAGAGTCAGATATGTTTGAGCGGTTGGAGAAAATAGAAGAGCGCTATAGAAAGTTGCAAGAATTATTGTCCAGGCCAGAGATGTTACAGGATAAAAGTTTATATCCTAAATATGCCAAAGAGCTGGCGAACTTAAGCGCAATTGTGAGCAGGCATAAAGAATATAAGTCTGCGCTGCAGGAAATAGCTAAAGTTCAGGTGATGCTGGAGGATGAGGAACATCGCGACGATTTGGAACTCCTGGAACTGGCAAGACAGGAGCTGTCGGAATTGAATAAGAAAAAGGGAAAGCTGCAATCGCAGTTGGAAGAGATGCTCGTTGAAGAAGAGAGCGCTGCCCATAAGAATATTATTGTTGAAATCAGAGCGGGCACGGGCGGAGAAGAAGCAGCCTTATTTGCTGCCGACCTTTACCGGATGTATAGCAAATATGCGGCGAAATCCGGATGGAAGATGGAGTTGATGAGCTCCCGGCCTACGGCGATAGGCGGTTTTAAGGAAATTATCTTCTCTCTACAAAACAAAGATGTGTTTAAAAAACTAAAGTACGAAAGCGGCGTGCATCGCGTTCAGCGCGTCCCGGTTACGGAGACCTCCGGGCGCATCCATACCTCGGCAGTCTCGGTCGCAGTCCTGCCTGAGCCTGAAGATATAGAGCTAAATTTAGACCCCAAGGATATCAGGGTAGATGCCTACCGTTCCACGGGCCCCGGCGGACAGGGAGTAAACACCACTGATTCCGCAGTAAGGCTAACCCACCTTCCTACAGGAATAGTAATCAGCTGCCAGGATGAGCGTTCACAGATGAAAAACAGGGCCAAGGCAATGCGTGTTTTGCGCGCCCGCCTTTTAGACAAAATGCAGGCAGACCAAAAGAAGCAAATCAGTCAGGAACGCAAGTTACAGGTAGGTACAGGTGACCGCAGCGAAAAGATCCGCACTTATAATTTTCCCGGGCGCCGGGTTACCGACCATAGAATCGGTTTTACTTTGCATAAATTAGAGGCGACCTTAGGCGGAAATCTTGATGAAATAATCGAAGCGCTTATCCGGGAAGACAAAAAAAGGAAGCTTGCGCAGTGGAAAAAAGGATAGATTTGTTAAAACAGGGCCGGCGCTTTTTAACCGAAGAAGGCGTAACTAATGCCCGGGGAGAGGCAGAGATTTTCCTCTCGCATATATTAAATTGCCCGCGCATAGAGCTCTATCTCGATAACCCGGCTGTAGAAGAAAAAAAGTCACGGGATTATTGGAATCTTTTAATTGAAAGGTCAAGGGGCCTGCCTTTGCAGTATCTTATAGGCTCTACAGAGTTTATGGGCTTAAAATTTAAGGTAGCTCCGGGAGTATTTATTCCCCGCCCGGAAACAGAGATTTTAGTAGAAACAGCATTAAACTTACAGCTTACAACTTGCGGCTTAGGGCTTAATATTCTGGACATAGGCACTGGTTGCGGCAATATTGCCGCAAGTCTTGCTAAAGAACTAAAAAAAGCCCGCCTACGCCAAGGCTTCGGTGGACAGGCGCATATTTTTGCTTGCGATATCTCCGATTCTGCTCTACAATTAGCAAAAGAGAATTTTAGTTTTAATAAGGTTGATATTTGTTTAGTTAAGAGCGATTTATTTGCGGCTTTCAGAAAACTAAATTATTTTTCCTTAATTGTCAGCAATCCTCCTTATATCAATGCCCGGGTTATCCCCAGGCTCTGCCGGGAACTGCATTTTGAGCCAAGGAGGGCTATCGACGGAGGCAGAGACGGCCTATTTTATTACCGCAGGATTATTAACGAGGCCCCGGCTTATTTACAGGATAAGGGAATGCTTCTCCTGGAAATCGGCGACAATCAGGCAGATTCGGTGAAAGAAATCATTGCGCAAAGCGGAAAGTTTGCGCTGGTTAAAGTGGTTAGAGATTACAATAATGTGGAAAGGGTAATTGTTGCGCAGAGACAAAAAGTAAAATAGCGATGGAAAAACTTGTTATTGAAGGCGGGGCGAGACTCTCCGGCGCTGTGCAAATAAGCGGGGCTAAAAATGCCGCTCTTCCTATATTGGCGGCTACTTTACTTACGGAAGAGAAGTGCGTTATAACCAATGTCCCGGTGCTTCGCGATGTGCAGACGATGATTAAGATTTTGCGCAGCTTAGGGGTTCGTGTGCAGATGCAGGATAGCCGGATTACTGTTTGCCCGGCGGAATACGAAGGGCATACGGCGCCTTATAGATTAGTCAGCACAATGCGGGCTTCCATTTGCGTGCTTGGGCCGCTTCTGGCAAAACAGGCCTTTGCGCGGGTATCCCTGCCCGGAGGTTGTGTTATCGGCCCGCGCCCCATTGACTTGCATCTCAAAGGATTGAGCGGTTTAGGCGCCAGGATTAAGGTTGAACACGGATATATTGTTGCTTCAGGAAAAAAACTAAGAGGGGGCCGCATTTATTTAGGCGGGCCTTTTGGCTCATCTGTTTTAGCCACCGCCAATGTGATGATGGCGGCAACGCTTACGCCCGGTATGACGATAATCGAGAACGCTGCCTGCGAACCGGAGATTGTTGACCTGGCCGATTTTTTGGTAAAGATGGGCGCCAGAATTCGGGGGCAGGAGACTCCCGCTATCGAGATTGAGGGAGTAAAGGAACTGCACGGAGCAGAACACAGGATTATCAATGACCGCATAGAGGCAGGGACTTATATTCTGGCCTGCGCTATAACCGCAGGAGAAATTACCGTGAAAGGCGCATGCATCGCTCATCTGGGGGCCCTGATTGATAAGTTGAGGGATGCGGGAGTGGTAATTAGGAATTCCGGCGATACTATTTTGGTCAAAGCCGGCCGTAAACTGCGTCCCGTGGATATTACCACCCTGCCTTTTCCGGGTTTTCCGACGGATCTGCAGGCGCAGACGATGGCTTTAATGTGCACAGCTGATGGGATTAGCATAATTACCGAGAAGATTTACCCTGAAAGGTTTATGCATATTAGCGAATTAAACAGGATGGGCGCCCGGATCATGAAAGAAGGGGCAAGCGCCATTATAAAGGGCGCGCCGGAATTAAGCGGCGCCCTGGTAATGGCTTCAGACCTGCGCGCTTCTGCGGGGTTGGTCTTAGCAGGATTGGCGGCTTCGGGCAAGACCGATATTTCGCGGATTTACCATTTAGACAGAGGATATAGACAGATGGAAGAGAAGCTTTCCCGGTTGGGAGCAAAGATTTGGAGAGAAAAGGAATAGGAGGTTTGAGAATGGCAGTAATAATAAGGTTAAAAAGACTGGGCACGAACAAAAAACCGCATTCAAGGATTATTGTTTGTGAGTCCGCCAACGCGCGCGATGGGCGGGTAATTGAGAGAATCGGTTTTTACAACGCTACGAAAAATCCCCCTTGGATTAAAATTGATAAAGCAAAAGCGGAAAAATGGTTAAAGGCGGGCGCGCGTACCTCGGATACCGTGAGAAGCATCTTTAAGAAAAACGGAATAATGTGAAGATAGATATTATAACTATATTTCCTAAGATGTTTGCTCCCGTGTTGAATGAGTCTATCATCAAACGGGCGCAGGCTAAAAATTTGGTTAAGATACGGCTGCACGATTTAAGGGATTATTCTAACAGCAAGCACCGCAAGGTGGATGAGCGGCCTTTTGGCGGAGGCCCGGGGATGGTGTTTGGGCCGCAGCCGGTTTTCCGGGCAGTGGAGAGTCTCCTCGTGCGTCGCACCACAAAGATTATTTTGTTAACCCCGCAAGGCAGGAAATTGGACCACAAGATGGCCAAGAAATTATCGCGCTGTAAACATCTCATTTTAATTTGCGGCCATTATGAAGGCGTTGACGAAAGGGTACGTCAGAAATTGGTAACGCAAGAGCTTTCTATAGGCGACTATGTGTTGACCTGCGGGGAGTTGCCGGCAATGGTTTTGGTAGATAGCATGGTGCGGCTTATCCCCGGAGTTTTAGGCAAAGATGAATCGACGCATTTTGAATCATTTAGTCAGGGGTTATTGGAATATCCTCAATATACCCGGCCGGCGGTATATCGAGGGATGCGGGTGCCTAAAATCCTTTTATCCGGCAATCATAAGTTAATCGAGAAATGGCGTAAGAAAAAAGCGCTTGAGATAACCAGAAGGAAGAGACCGGACCTATTATGCGGAAAGGAGAAAGACGGATGAAACAAATTGACCTGGTTGAGTCGGCCCATCTTAAAAAGGATATCCCTAAATTTAATGCAGGAGATGCGCTCCGCGTATATGTGCAAATTAAAGAGGAAGACAAAATGCGCATTCAGGCCTTTGAAGGGACGCTAATAAGCAGGCGCGGCAGGGGCCTAAATTCAACATTTACCGTGCGCAAGGTCTCTTACGGAGAAGGCGTGGAAAGGACCTTTCTTTTGCATTCTCCGTTGATCGATAAGATTGAGGTAATCAGAAAAGGCAAAGCCAGAAGGTCCAAGCTTTATTATCTTAGAGAAAAAATAGGAAAGAAGTCAAAAGTTGCGCAGAGACTGGAAAAAGCATAACCTAAAATTAAAAAGATTTGAGAAAAACCTTATGGCCGCTAAAAAATATAAGATAGTGGCAGGGGTGGATGAGGCCGGCCGCGGCCCTTTAGCCGGCCCGGTAGTGGCCGCTGCGTGTATTCTAAAAAAATACTCATTTACAACTAAGATCTTTGATTCCAAGAGGCTTTCTCTTTCCGCCCGCCAGAAAGCCTTTGCGCAGATAATCAAGAAGGCGCACGTAGGCCTGGGAATAGTAAATAGGGAAATTATTGACGAAAAAAATATTTTGCAGGCTACTATAATGGCGATGAAAAAGGCCCTGTCCAATTTGGCCCTGAAACCGGAATATCTGCTGGTGGATGGTAAATTCAAGAAAGGCGTTTTGGTTTATCCCTGCCGCAGCGTCGTTAGCGGGGATAGCCTGTGTTTCTCTATTGCCTGCGCTTCAATCATAGCCAAGGTAGCCAGAGATAATCTGATGTCTTATTATTCCGCTCTTTATCCCCAATACGGTTTTAATCACAACCGCGGCTATTATACCAGGCAGCACATTCGCGCAATTAAAAAATACGGTTTGTCCCCTATTCATCGCCGTAGTTTCCGCCCCATCCGGGGGGATAGATTAAGAATCACAGGGGGTGTATGATGGAAGGACAAAAAAAGCCTTTTGAGGAAAAAAGGAAGTATGCGCGCCTCAAGGCTTCAGTGGAA
>JAHIIS010000041.1 GCA_018899075.1 Candidatus Omnitrophota bacterium
ATTTCATAGGCCAGGCCTCGCTCCTCGCGGACTTCCCGGAACAGCCTGCTGGACATATTGGCGCCTAAAATGATGTGTAAAAGCCCCAGGATAAAGCGGGCGGGGTCATTTCTCGGCAAGCCGTATAAGCCCAAAGCCAGATGCGTCTGCTTTATATCTTTAACCCGGAAATTCAACCGGGGGCCTGTCTGTCTCTGGCCGGCGGGGACAAATTTATTTCTCTGTGTCTTGCCTGAGGAATAAAAGCACCTTTTGCATTCTTCTAAAACCTGCCTGTGTTTTAAATCGCCGCAGGCAACTACAACAATATTAGCCGGTTGATAAAAGCCTTGTTTATAGGCGAGCAACTGTTCTCTGCTTATTCCCCTGATAGTCTTAATCTCTCCGGATATGTTCCTGCCCAAAGGCTGGCCGGGCCAGAGAAGTTTCATCAATTGCTCCATAACAAAATCACCGGGCAAATCTTTATACATCCTGATTTCTTCCAAGATGACTTTGCGTTCCGTTTTAATATCCTGAGGCGCTAAATTGGCATTTAGAACCATATCCCCTAAAACATCCAGAGCTGAAGCCAGATATTTGCCCGGAACCCTGGCCAGATAACAGGTCAATTCCTGCGCTGTGAATCCGTTAAGAGAGCCGCCAATCCCTTCGATAGACTGTTTGAGCTCCTCGCAGGAACGCTTTTCTGTCCCCTTAAACAGGAGGTGTTCCAGAAAATGCGAGATGCCGCTTATATCTTCCTTTTCATATCTTGCGCCCACCCGCAGCCATATCCCCAGAGAAACAGAGGCGCGCTCAGGCATTTGGTGTGTGGCTACGGTTAATCCGTTATTCAGTCTCGTTTTTTTATACATCTTATGAGATTGCGCAGCCTGTTGCGAGTCCGTCATTGGAGATTGCTTCGTCGGCACTCCGTGCCTCCTCGCAATGACGGACGAAGCAATCGCTATTGCTCCTCGCAATGACAAGATTTAATTCTTGAGTCTAAATAGCTTTGCAAAATTAGTTGTGCGGAGAGTTGGTCAATCTTTTTCTTGCGCTTCTTTCTGCTTAGGTCCGCCTCCAGCATTACCCTTTCTGCCTGCACCGAAGTAAAACGCTCATCCCAGACTTTAATCGGCAGCCTGAGTCTCCTTTTTAAACCTTCCACAAAGCCGGCCACCTCTCTGGCTTTCTTCCCCAGACTGCCATCCAGGCTTACGGGCATTCCTACGACAATCTCGGTGACGCACTTCTCTTCTGCTACATTAGCAATGGCGCAGGTATCTCTATCTTTAGTCTGGCGCTTTAAGGTGGGCAGCCCCTGCGCTATCCAGCCCAACTCATCACTTATAGCCACGCCGATTCTCTTTTCCCCCACATCTAAGGCTAATATACGCATTACAGGTATTTTCTAAGGCGTTTATCTTTTTCTAAAACTTCAGTAAGTTTCTTTATTTCCTGGGCGTTCTCTTTTCTGCAGACCAAAGTAGCGCCGGGGGTATGCACGACGATTAAATCGCGAACGCCTAACGTAGCAATCAAATGTTTATTTTCGCTAAAAATAATTGAATCGGAAGTATTAATGCCTTTGTGCAGGCCCTGAATAATATTACCTTGGCTATCCCGAACAAACAAATCTTGCGAAAGATTGCTCCAGGACCCCAAATCCTGCAAGAAAAAATCACCTACCACGGCATAAATGTTCTGCGCCTTTTCCATAACGCCGTAATCGATAGAAACATTTCTGAACCTGCCATACTCTTTAAGCAGCCGGCTTTTATATTGAGGCAACCCTTTAGCCTTCTCTATCCTTTGTAAGCCGCAATAAGCCTGAGGCAGATACTTTTTAATCGCCTTGAGGATACTGCTAACCCTCCAGACAAAAATCCCGCTATTCCAGAGATATCTTTTGCTTTTTACGTACATCTTTGCTTTAGGCAGAGTCGGCTTTTCTATAAACTTTTCTACCTTGTATGCCTTTTCATTTTGCATTTTGCGTTTTGCGTTTTGCGTTATTTTCAGGTATCCAAATTCTTGCGCCGCGCGATTTGGGCGGATTCCTATTGTTACCAGGACATCTGCCTCCTCGGCTTTCATAGAGGCCTCTTTCATTGCCTTCAAAAAACGGCTCTTTTGCCCCAACATCTGGTCGCTGGATAAAACCCAGGTAACTGCCTCAGGGTCGCTCTTTTTAATTATCACCGAGGCAAGGCCAACGGCTGCGGCTGTATTTTTGGCCAGTGGTTCAACCAAAAAATTTTTCCCGGGCAAAGCCGGTAGTTGCTTACGCAGGCTGTGGGCATAAATTTTGTTGGTTACCACCCAAATCCTTTCTTTCGGTATTTGTGTTTTGATTATATTAAATAAATCCTGAGTCGGAGAGCATTTTTTTCCTATACAAAGAAGTTGTTTAGGAAGCCTCTTTCGCGATTTCGGCCAAAACCTTCTCCCCCATCCGCCTGCCAGAATTACTGCGTGTATCATAGCGCGTGCCTCAGCCTCCTCACAAATCCTGTCACTTTTGGCACCAGGGCCCTTCGCCCTAAATTCCTTTCTATAACTTTAATGATTGCGCTGCCTACGATTATGCCGTCAGCCACACGGGAAATTTCTCTGGCCTGCCTGGGATTAGAAACCCCAAAGCCGACGCAGACGGGTTTAGTGGTGATTCTTTTTATCCGGCGCACCTGTCCGGCCAATTCCTTCGGCAGGCTTTTTCTCGCTCCCGTTGTGCCGGTCAAAGAGACATAATAGATGAACCCCGAACAATTAGAGGAGATTCGCCTTATTCTTTGCGTATCTGTTGTGGGGGCAAGCAAAAATATAGTGGCAAAATTATTCTTTCTCGCCGCCTTAATCAAGTCGCCGGCCTCCTCCACAGGTAAATCCGGGCAGATTATCCCATCTACTCCGGCCAGGCTGGCCTGTTTGACAAAATTTTTGATACCGAAGCGATAAACAATATTATAATAAGTCAGCAGCGCAACGGGTAGCTCAGTCTTTTTCCTCAGCCTCCTCACCAGTCGAAAGACATCGGCTAAATTTACCCTGTTTTTTAAGGCGCGCGCCGAAGCTGCCTGAATAGTCGGCCCGTCAGCCAGAGGGTCGGAGAAAGGCACGCCTAATTCCAGAATATCCACGCCCAAACGGGCAAATTCTAAGGCAAGCCTCTCGGTTGTAGCTAAATTTGGGTCGCCGCAAGTTATAAAGGCGATAAATGCCTTTTTCCTTTCGCGGCGAAGCTTCCTGAATTTCCCTTCAATCCTATTCATCGAATAATCTCCTTGACAATATCCACATCTTTATCCCCGCGGCCGGAAAGGCAGAAAACAATGATTTTGTCTTTTCCTAATTGCGCGGCGCTCTTTTTAAGATAGGCAAGGGCATGGGCCGACTCCAAAGCAGGGATAATTCCTTCGGTCTCCGAGAGCAGCCTAAAACCCTCTAAGGCCTCTTTATCCGAAACAGCCGCATATCTGGCCCGGCCTGTCTTTTTATAATAAGCGTGCTCCGGCCCCACGCCGGGATAGTCAAGGCCGGCGGCGATTGAATGGGCCAGGTTTACCTGTCCGTCTTTATCCTGCAAAAGATAACTTTTACTGCCGTGTAAAATGCCCAGCTCGCCTTTAATCAAAGTAGCTGCGTGTTTTCCTGAACTCAGGCCTAATCCGCCTGCCTCTACACCGATAAATTTCACTTCTTTGTCCTTAAAGAAGGGGTGAAACAGGCCGATAGAATTTGAACCTCCGCCGACGCAGGCAACTAAATAATCGGGCAGCCGCCTTTCCTGCCGCAGAATCTGCCTTTTGGCCTCCCGGCCGATAACGCTCTGGAAGTCTCTGACCATTAAAGGATACGGGTGCGGCCCCACTACCGAGCCGATAATATAATAGGTATCGCGCACATTAGTTACCCAGTCGCGGATAGCGTCGTTACAGGCATCTTTTAATGTCTTTGAGCCGGAATGGACCGGTATCACGCGCGTCCCTAATAATTTCATCCGAAAGACATTCAAGGCCTGGCGGCGGATATCTTCTGTGCCCATATAAACGTCGCAGCGCAAACCAAACAGGGAAGCTACCGTAGCCGTTGCCACGCCGTGTTGGCCTGCCCCGGTCTCGGCAATAATCCTGGGCTTCTTCATCCGCACGGCTAAAAGCGCCTGGCCCAGGGTATTATTTATCTTGTGGGCGCCTGTGTGCAAGAGGTCCTCCCGCTTAAGATAAATCTTTATTCCCCGCCCGAGCATTTTGCTCAGCCGCCCGGCAAAATATAAAGGAGTAGGCCGTCCGGCATATTGCGAAAGATAATAAGCCAATTGCTCCTTAAACTTCCTATCGCGCCTGGCCCTGTAATATTCTTTTTCCAATTCCTGCAAAGCGCTCATCAGGGTCTCGGGCACAAATTTCCCGCCAAATGCGCCAAAATAACCTTTTTTATCGGGCAATTTCTTCATCTCATTTTCCTTATTTTATCAATAAACTCTTTCATCGATTCTACGTTCTTTTTTCTCGGCGAACTCTCTACTCCGGAAGCAACATCTACGGCATAAGGCTGCACTTTTTTTACTGCCTGCACAACATTACCGGGATTAAGCCCTCCGGCCAAAAATAGCGGACGGCCGAATTCTTTAACCTTTAACGCCAAATCCCAATTAAAGGTCTGGCCTGTGCCGCCGGTCTCTCCCTCAACGAAGGCATCCAGAAGATAAAAATCGACATCGTATCGGGAAATCTGATTAAGGCTCTCTTCGTCTTTCATTCTAAAACCCTTGATAATCTCAGCTTTTCCTTTAAATTCATTACAATAACCGGGTGACTCTTGCCCGTGAAATTGCAATACGTCGAGCCGGCAGAGTGCCAGAACTTTATTTACTATCCCGGGCTCTTCATCGACAAAAAGCCCCACCTTTTTTATGTAGGGCGGGACCGCATCTGCTATTTCTTTCGCGCGCGCAAGGCCCACCTTTCTTTTTGAGTCTCTGGCAAACACCAGGCCCAGATAATCCGCGCCCAAATTAGCCGCCCAGATAGCGTCTCCGGTGTTGGTTATGCCGCAGATTTTAACTTTTACCATCGCATTAGCTCTTTAACCTTGACTTTGATATCCTTGCTGCGCATAAAGGCCTCGCCGATTAAAACGGCGTTTACTCCTAAACTCTGCAAAAACTTTACATCCTCAAAACTTTTAATTCCGCTTTCGCTAATCACTGCTTTGCCTTTGGGTATTTTTCTGATTAATCGGGCGCTAACCTGCGGGTCTTCTTCGAATGTCTGCAGGTTGCGATTATTAATTCCGATAATCGTGCAATCTTGGCCCAAAACCTTATCCAAATCTTCTTCGTTATGTACTTCACAGACTGCATCCAGCTTAAGATGAGTACACAAAGAGTAAAACTCCTTTAGCTGCTCTTCCGATAATAGCTGCGCAATTAAAAGAACGCTATCTGCCCCTGCGCAAACAGACTCATAAATCTGATATTCATCAATAATAAAGTCCTTGCGCAAAATCGGCAGATTTACCGCTTCCCGGACAGTTTTAAGGTAACCGATGCTGCCTTGAAAGAATTTTTCCTCTGTAAGGATAGATAAAGCGCAAGCGCCCGAGGCCTCATAGGCCCGGGCAATCTCAACCGGCTCAAAATCTTCCCGTAATATCCCTTTAGAAGGAGAGGCCTTCTTTATCTCGGCAATCAGGTTAATCTTATCTGGCTGAGAGACAGCATCCTTAAACCCCCTATGTTGACCGATAAACGAAGAAGACTTCTTTATTAACTCCGCCAAAGAAAACAACTCTTTCGCCTTCTCGATTTCCTTCCTCTTCTCTTCAACAATCCTATCTAAAATCATCTATTTATTAGTAAACTCTTTCAGGAGTTCCAGCTTCTTTAAGGCCTCTCCTGCGTCAATGGATTCGGCTGCCATGGCAATGCCTTCCTTTATGGAAGCGGCCCTATTTACGGTATAGATAGCGCAGCCGGCATTGAGCAGCACGATATCGCGCCGGGGGCCGCCTTTGCCCTTTAATATATCCAGGGCTATCCCGGCGTTAAAGGCGGCGTCGCCTCCTTTTAAATCCTGAGGCGAAGCCTTCTTTAGTCCGAATTTAGAAGGATGGATTTTATAAGTTTTAATCCGGCCCTCTTTTAGTTCGCAGATTTCAGTCCTGCCTGTTGTGGTTACCTCATCCAGCCCGTCTTCCCCGCGCACGACCAGAACATGTCTTGAGCCCAGGTTTTTTAAGACTTTTGCTAAAACCTCCGTAAGGCCCGGCGCATATACTCCCAGAAGCTGACAATCGGCGCCCGCGGGATTGGTTAAGGGCCCCAGAATATTAAAGATTGTCCTGATGCCCATTTCCCGGCGCACGGGTGTGGCGTATTTCATCGCCTTATGCAACAAAGGCGCGTATAAGAAACCAAAACCGATTTCAGCCAGGCACTCTTCTATTCTTTGCGGTTCAATATCAACCTTGACACCCAGCTCAATCAGCAAATCTGCGCTTCCGCATTTACTGGAAACAGACCTGTTGCCGTGTTTGGCTACGCTAACACCTGCTCCGCAAACTGCCAAAGCGCTAATCGTAGAGATGTTAAAAGTGCCTGCTTCGTCTCCCCCTGTGCCGCAGGTATCCAAAAGAGTCCTCTCTTTCGATTTTATTTTAGTTACGTGCCTGCGCATAACCTCTGCGCAAGCTGTAATTTCTTCCACTGTTTCGCCTTTTAAACGAAGGCCGAGAAGGAATGCGGCAATCTGGGCGGGGCTTGCCTTGCCTGTCATAATCTCTTCCATTGCCTGTCTCATCATATCGGGCATGAGGTCTTGCGCTTGCACTAATCTGCCAATTGTTTCTTTAATCATTTTTTCACCTTGATAAAATTCTTCAGGATTTTCTTCCCTTCTTTAGTCAGGATTGATTCCGGGTGAAACTGCAGCCCCCACACAGGGAAATCCCGGTGTTTTAAGCCCATAATCTCTTTATCTTCGGTCCGGGCAATTACTTCTAAGCATGCGGGCAAATTCCTGCTCTGCACTATAAGTGAGTGATAACGCGTAGCA
>JAHIIS010000042.1 GCA_018899075.1 Candidatus Omnitrophota bacterium
CACAATGTGAGTGTGGCGCTTTAACCAGCTAAGCCATACGCCCTTCACTCCGTCTCTTCATATGTTTCTGTTGTCAGCAACGACCTTAAATGCAATGCAGACCAGACGGGAATTGCAAGTTCGAATTCATCGATTAAACCTTTCTTTCTCTGGCTCAGCAGTCTATCATATTTCTCAAAGCCATTTCTGAACGTCTTATTAAGATATTTTATGAGGCCCTGGCGTTCTTCTCCGGAGATAATAAATGGAATTTTGCCTTCAGGTTTTTTGGACCTTGCCGGTTTAGCAATAACCCAAAGGGCAAGGCCGCTGGTCTGGAAAATTTTACTCCAGGCATCGCCCTGTTGCGAGGCATATTTGGATATATCCGGTATATCTGCCTCTCTCCCCGGCTTACTTAAAATATTTATTAAACTTACAGCGGCATCTTCTGCTTCGGAAATATCCACATACATACTCCCGGCAGTTGCCTTAATCGCTCTATTTCTGTTTTTTAACCACTTCTTCATAAACATCTTTGCTTCTTTAAAATAAGGTATCTGGTTATGGAGGTTTCTCAATATCAATTCATATTCTACGTCCTCAATGCTATAAAGAGCAGCTGACTGCAGCCTGTGGAGACAATCGATTAAGTCGTGGACAAAGCGGTAGTTTCTTGAATAATCACCTGCAGAAACATTTGACAGGAGGGCAAAAACAAGCACTAACGAAATTATTGCCTTCTTCATTTAGTTAAAGGAATTTCCTTTCTTCGCCCAGTCCTAAATCAAGAAAGTTCTTTAAGCGCCGGCTGCGCGTAGGATGCCTGAGTTTGCGAAGGGCCTTGGCTTCGATTTGTCTGACCCTTTCACGGGTTACTTTAAAGATACTCCCCACCTCTTCCAGCGTGCGCGAGTAGCCGTCTCCGACGCCGAAACGCAGTTGCAACACCCTTTTCTCGCGTTCCGTAAGCGAAGTTAATACATCCTCCATTTCCGACTTAAGCATAGAATAGGCAGTGGCATTAGCCGGAGAAACCGCGCTTTTATCCTCGATAAAATCCCCGAAATGAGTATCCCCTTCGTCTCCCACAGGCGTCTGAAGAGATATGGGTTCCTGGGCAATCTTTAAAACTCCGCGCACCTTCTCCACGGGCATATCCATCTGGCGGGCAACCTCTTCCGGAGCCGGCTCCCTGCCTTTTTCCTGCACCAGGGAGCGGGAAATACGGATGAGCCTGTTGATGGTCTCGGTCATATGGACGGGGATGCGGATAGTCCTGGCCTGGTCGGCAATAGAACGGGTAATCGCCTGCCTGATCCACCAGGTAGCATAGGTGCTGAATTTATAACCCCGATGATAATCATACTTATCTACTGCTTTCATCAGGCCGATATTTCCTTCTTGGATCAGATCCAGGAAAGATAAGCCGCGGTTGGTATATTTCTTGGCAATGCTTACTACCAAACGAAGGTTGGCCTCCACCAAAGCCTTTTTTGCCCTAGTAAATTTACTTTGCCCGGCCTTAATCAATTTTATTCTCTCTTTTATTTTGAGACAAGGTATGCCGAATTCTTTCAGGATCTTCTTTCTTTTCTGAAGCAAAGCACCGATTTTGCCTCTTGACTTTCGTCTGCGCAGGCGCTTAATCTGCGAATCTAGCTCATTTATCCGGCGAAAAGCGGATTTTATCCTTACGGCAACCTTTTCGATTACTGAGGTAATCAAATCGAACTGCCAGAGTAAAGATGCAATGTTCTCCTGTTTTCGCGTAGCCCTTAACCTGAAAATCAAAAGAGAAATTTTCTTCAAGAGCCTATCGCGATTTAAACCGGCCTCTTCTTTAACGACCTCTTCCAGATTAAGTTCATCTTTGAGAATTTTATTAGCTATGTTCAAAACCTCATTTTTCACTCGCGGGCAATCGAATACTGCCTGGCGAAATTTATTTTCCGCCGCTTCTATCTCTTTGGCTAACCTTATTTCTTCCTCCCGGCAAACAAGGGGTATCTGCCCCATCTGCCGCAGATACATTCTTACCGGGTCATCCATTCGCCCAAGGCGGGGAAGTACCCCCTGCTTTGCCTTCAAGGCAGTTTCCTCGGCAGGGTGAATTTTTTCCGGTTCCGGCTTTGTTTCTTGCGCAACAATCTCGATGTTCTCGCTGCCTAACATAGCAAGTATCTCGTCTATTTCTTCAGAAGAGACTATACTCTCGGGCAAAATATTATTTACCTCTTCGTAAGTAAGCTGCCCTTTCTCTTTGCCGGCAGCAACAAGCTTTTCCACCTGTCTTACTTTAGTCCTTTTTCGATTCCGCTCTTCTCTGTTCATCCCTGTCTACTGCGGCTTTTAACCAATTGATTATATTTGCCAACTAATTTTGTGAGATTCTCTGTGTGCCCCCAGCTCTGGGCAAGTTTGATTTCCCGTTGCAACTTATTTAGTCTGTTCTTCAAATTATCCTCCTTTATCCGCCCGACGCAGTCGTTCAGGCTCTTGCTGCGGTCGATAAACTTACAAGCGCCGGAGGACAGGCGGGAAATCAGATGGGCTGCATCTTCGCCTTCTAAATAAGTTATCAATTTAGCCGCAGAGAGGCTCATACCACGAGCATGCAACCGATAAGCTACCCTCATCGCCTCTCTGATGCGCAAATCCTGAAAGTCTTCCGGGGCTAAATGTCTTTCAATTTCTTCAACTGCGGTTTCGTCTTCCAGCAGAATTCTTAAAAGCATCTCTTCCGCCGGGCGGTTAACCACTACATTCGCTTGAGCAAGGCCTTCTTTGGCATAATGCTCGAAATCCTTTTTGACTTTCTTCAGCTCTGCTAAAATCCACTCTTCCCCCAGGGATTTCTCGCCTTTGGAGAATTCCTGGGCCAGTCTTTTTACATAACCGCTCCTGCGAATAGCATTTTGCACCCGGCGAATAGTCGGAAGCATGTGGCTGGCGACACCGACTTTGCCTTCCACTGTGTCTAAATCGTAATTTCGGGTAAGTAAATTTAATTTATAGTCAAAAAGGTCAAGGCCCTGAGTAACTTTTTCCCAGAAGCTTTTCTTTCCGAATTTTCGCAAGAAACTGTCCGGGTCCTCATCCCCCGGCAAACCGACAACCTTTACGCCCATCTCCTCTTCGATAAGTAAATCTAAACTGCGCAGACTCGCCAGCTCCCCTGCGCGGTCAGCGTCAAAAACCATAACTACATTACGGGTATAGCGCCTGAGGAGCCTTATCTGCTGAGGAGTGAGAGCTGTACCTAAGGAGGCGGCAACATTGCGAATGCCGCTTTGATAAACTGTAAGCAAATCAATATACCCTTCCACAATAATACAAAAATCCTGTCTTTTAATCTCTTCCTTGGCGAAATTTAAACCATACAGGTGATTCCCCTTTTTATATACAGGGGTCTCGGGAGAATTCATATATTTAGGCAAAGAGTTATCTAACACCCGGCCGCCGAAGCCTATAACTCGAGCGCGGCTGTCAAAGATGGGAAAGATGAGCCTCTGCTTAAACCTATCATAGTAAGAGCCGCCTTCTCTGCGTAAAATCAATCCTGCTTTCTCCAAAAGCCCTTCCTGAAATCCCTTGAGGCGCATAAAATTTAACAGGCCGTTATCTGCCGGGGCAAAACCTAATTTAAAGTCAAGCACGGCCTTTGCCGTAAAAAGCCTTTTCTTTAAGTATTCTAAAGCAGGCCGGCTTTTTTCTTTGTTCAGATTTGCCTGATACCAGGAGCAAGCCACATCATTTATCCGGAAGAGGTCGGGGGTGTCTTTTTGTTCCCGGCCAAAGGCCGGCCTGGAAGGAAGCCTGACGTTTGCTTTTTGCGCCAACATGCGCACCACCTCGGGAAACTCCAACCTCTCATGCTTCATAATAAAATTAAACACATTCCCTCCGATATTACACCCAAAACAGTGAAAGATGCCTTTGCCCGGACTGACCACAAAGGAAGGGGTCTTTTCCTCATGGAAAGGGCAAAGCGCCTTGAAGTTCCTCCCTGCTTGCTTCAGGGGGATATATTGGGAAATAACCTCTGCAATATTGCACTTATCGCGAATTTCATCAATTATGCTGTCAGAGAAAAGATTGGGCATCTATTTCCTTTTTTTTATCCGCTCAAAGCCGGAACACTCAATAATATCAAACCTCTGTCTTCTCTGCAATTTATCCAGCAAAAGATTCAGGCCAAGGCTATCGCTGCCGATGTGGCCGGCGATAATTACATTAATATATTCGGCTTTAACTTTGCGGAAATGTTCTTCGCTTAAATGCATCGCTATTATAGTGCCGATGCCCGCCTGGGTGAGTTTGCGGAAAATATCTCTGGAACCTTCCGTGCCTCCGGTCATATCCACAAAGATTTTTCCCGCCTGTCTCTTGGCGTCCCCCGCAATGATTCTGGGGCCGGCCTTTTCCTGCAGGGCCTGGCGATACTCGGGGATACTTTTTAGAATATCCAGGACATCTTCCAGAGTATCCGGTTTCTCTTTATCCATTAGTTTCTGCAAATAGGAAGCCACATGATTGTCCGCTACGGTATGACAACATATAAAGGGCAAATTTAGAAGCCGCGCTATATCCACTGCCCGCCTGTGGTTTGCCGGCATTACTTTTCTTTTTACCTCGGCAATGCGCTCGGCCATTAGAGATTCGGCAACGCTGATGGGCACGCCCAGATTTTTAAGAATTTCCGAGTGGATATCCATTACTTCGGCAAGGCCCGCCAGGGCTTTACCCTGAGGGTGGTGCGACATAACTAAGTCTATTTTTTCACCCCGCTGATTGAGTTTGTCTGCCAGCAATAACTCGGCCCCTCCTATATCAATGCCCAGTAAAATAGTCTTTACTTTTTGTTCGGGTTTACCAAAAAGGATTCTTGTATCGCTATATGGATTAAAAAACCGCTCTATGTCAAATTCATCTTTTGCCTTCTTATTCAGCTGCTGATAGAACTTCTTAATTCTCAGCAGGCTTTTCTTGACTGCAACTTTACCCCGCGGGTCGGCATTTATTCCCTCTTTCACCGCAAACTCATAGATGTCTTTTAGTGTCATCTAATTCTCCTCTACTTTCGGCTTGAACTGAACAACAAAATCCAAAACTTTAGGCGCAACTTCCTTTAGATACGCGCCGGAAAATGATTTTTCTTCTACGCTTTCCTTAAAATACTTTACCGGAAGAAGTGTTAAAACAAAAAGAAAAAGGCTGACAAAGACGACGCTGCGAGCCAGCCCCAGAGCAAACCCTCCCCACCTTTCCAATCCGCCAAAAAGCTCAAGATGTAAGATTTTAAACAAAAGTATCCTGACTATTTTAAATACAATAAGCAACGAGAAAACCAAGGTTAAAAAAGATATGAAGTTGGCTGCCTGAAGGGAAAGAAATGAATGAGAGGCTAACCACTCTCCTATTTTCCCATAATACAGGAGAGATAAGACTGTCGCCGCAATCGCGCCCAGGGTCTTAAAGAGTTCGACTGAAAAGCCCTGATTTAAACCGATGTAACCCCCTCTAATCAAAAAGATTACGACAATTAGGTCCACCCAGTTTGTCTCAGGCAGAAAGGCAAAATTCATCTTTATCAATGCAAAAAGTTTGTGCAAGTATACCATATAACCAGCCAAAAGTCAAGGGCTTAGGAGAAAAAAGGCCTTGCGTAATTTTTAAAATTGTGGTAATATTACACATCTCTAATCTTATTCAAAAACTAACGGAGGTAAGGATGTCGCGAATTTGCGCAATCTGTGGCAAAAAACCTTCTGCCGGAAGAAGTATTAAACGCCGGGGGATGGCTAAGAAAAAAGGCGGCGTGGGTAGAAAGATTACCGGTATCAGCAGGCGCTCCTTTCGCCCCAATCTGCAAAAAGTAAGAGCCCTTATAAACGGAACGGTAAAAAGGATTCGAGTCTGCGCCAAATGCCTGAAGGCCGGTAAGGTGCGCAAGCCCCTTAGCCGTCAGAAGAAATCTTCAAGTCTTCGAGCTTTAACTGAATAGAAAAGTTTCCCTGCCAGTTATTTATAGAAGGTGAATAAGCTAAATCTACTGTCTGGCCTGCCTCAAGCAGAGGAAAAGCCCCCGCCTTGTTGTACCCTATCACCTCACAAGTAAGCCGGCCGTCTGTAACCCAAAATTTTATATGATTGCCTGCGACTATGGAAGTCTTAGTTCTGACTTTCAATCCGGATGAGCAGATTACCGGTTGAGGATTATCTGCCCCAAAAGGCGAAAGAGCCTCTAATTCATCAATTAAATCCGCATCTAAATTAGAAAGGGGCATCTCAACATCTATCTCTAAAGTAGGAACGAGGTCTTCCGGCAGGAGCATCCCTTTAGCTACTCTATTAATTGCCTGGAAAAATTCGGCAAATCGGGCCTTCTTGAGTTTCAGCCCGCAGGCGCGCCTGTGGCCTCCGTATTCTTCAAGCAAATCCTTGCATCTCTTTAGCGCCTCTAAAAGATGGAAGTTGCCGATTGAACGGCCGGAACCCCGCCCGAAATCGTCCTCTAAAGTCATCATAATTGTCGGGCGCAGGTAGCGCTCCACCAGGCGTGAAGCCACAATGCCGATTACTCCCCGATGCCAATGCGGCGCACCCAACACAATTATATTGTGTTCCTTGAAATTGATCCGGCTTTCTACCTGCTCTACGGCCTCCTGAAGGGTCCGGCTTTCAATCCTTTGCCTGAGGCGGTTTCCCTGATTGAGTTTTTTCGCAAGATTTTGGGCCTCAAGTTCTGTCTCGGCCAAAAGTAGCCTTAAAGAATCTTCGGGGCTGCCTAACCTTCCGCTGGCATTTATTCTTGGCCCCAGAATATAGCCGATGTGTCTGGCGTTAATCTCCCGATTGGCCAGGCCCGAAGCCTCCATCAAGGCCAGAAGGCCCAATTTCTTAGTCTGCCTTATACTGGCCAGGCCGCATTTGACTAAAATCCTATTTTCCCCCGTAAGAGGGACGACGTCGCCTACTGTGCCCAGGGCAACAATATCCAGGTGTTTATCTAAAATATCCTTTTGATTATCCGTAAGCGCGCAGGCAACTTTTGCGGCCAGGCCCACCCCGGCCAGGTGCTTATACGGATAGGGGCAGCCCTTCTGTAAAGGATTGATAATTGCCCAGGCCCTTTGAGGCAATGCGTCCCCTTTAGGCTGATGATGGTCGCAAACTATAGTGTCAATGCCCATTTTTTTCAGATAATCTATCTGCTTATGAGCAGAAATCCCGCAATCAACCGTAATTAAAAGGCCGACCCCCGTCTTTGCGGCCTCTCTGGCGCCTTTTTCATTTAAGCCGTAGCCTTCCTCAAGCCTATTCGGGAGATAATGGCATACATCAGCGCCCATCTCTTTAAGCACGGAAGTCAACAGGGCAACGCTGGTAATGCCGTCGATATCGTAATCGCCCCAGACCATAATTCTTTTGCCCTCGAGAATAGCCTTTTTAATCCTTTGCACCGCCTTTTTCATCCCTCTTAAAAGGAAGGGGTCGTGTAAATTCGCCAAATCGCAATCCAAAAAGCTCCTTGCTTCTTCGGCGCTTGTAACTCCGCGGTTAATCAGGACCTGGGCGCAAACCCGGGATATATCCAGAGCCCGGCTGATCTCCTTCTGCAATCTTTCGTTGGACTGTTTAATCTTCCAGATTTTTGCCATCGTTTTATTTTTTCCCGCGCCAATCGACAAGAATAGGGCTGGCCACAAAGATGGAAGAGTATGTGCCCACAATTACGCCCACCAGAAGCACAAAGGCAAAGTCGTTAATTACGGCTCCGCCTAAGAAAAACAAAGCGCCGACGACCAAAAGCGTGGTCAAGGAAGTAAGCAGAGTCCTGCCTAAGGTCTGATTGATGCTGAGATTGATAATCTCCCGATAGCCCGTGCGGCGCATCAGCCTGGTGTCTTCGCGAATGCGGTCAAAGACTACAATGGTATCGTTGATGGAATAACCGACGACAGTCAAAAGCGCCGCAATTACAGGGACAGAAAACTCCCTCCCCGCTAAACTTAAAGCCCCGGCGGTAATTAAGACATCGTGAAAAAGCGCGATAATTGCCGCAATCGCAAAACGGAATTCAAAACGCAGAGAGATATATATACAGATACAAACCAGGGCGATAGCCAGGGCTTTAACGGCCTTGCCGGCCAAATCTTTGCCTATCGCCGGTCCGACTTTTTCTACTCTTAGAATCTCAAACCTGTTTTCGGGAAAATCGGCCTTAAATTTATCGATAATCCTGTCTGAGGTATCGGCGTAAGTCCTGACCAAGATGTCTCTTTTGTCTTTATATTGCTGGATAGGCGAATCCCCCAGATTTATCTCTTTCAGCGCATTCCTGACCTGGTCGGCGGAGACCGCTTTCTCAAAACGGAATTCCTGAAGCGAGCCTCCGGAAAAGTCTATCCCCAGGTTTTCCCTGCCGCGCGCTCCGAGGCTGACTATCCCGACGGCAATTAGGAACAAGGAAATAAAGTAGGCGATTTTCCTCTTGCCGATAAAATCAAAACGGGGATTCTTTACAAACTGGAACATAGGCAAACGCTTCAAGACCCCGCCCAAAGACAGGACATCGAAGATAAGGCGGCTGAGCACCAGAGCCGTAAACATACTGGCTAAAATGCCGATGGTTAAAGTAGTGGCAAAGCCCTTTACGGGGCCGGTGCCGAACTGAAAAAGGATAAAGGCAACAATCAAAGTGGTCACATTGGCGTCTAAAATAGTCAAAAAGGCCTTCTGGTAGCCGCTGGAAATGGCCAGACGCAACGTCTTTCCCAGCTTCAATTCTTCTCTTATTCTTTCAAAGATGAGCACATTAGCATCAACCGCCATACCGATGGTCAGGACAATTCCGGCGATACCGGGAAGGGTTAAGGTTGCGCCGAGGGGAGGGTAAGAGAGCACGCCCAGAATAATGACTAAATTAAGGCAGAGGGCAAAATTGGCAATTAATCCCGCCCATAAATAATATCCGCACATAAAGAGCAGGACCAGAATTGCCCCCACAATAATCGACCTTACGCCCTTTTCTATAGAATCCCCTCCTAAGGCTGCGCCTACGGTCCTTTCCTCCTCTACCTGAATAGGGGCAGGAAGCGCGCCTGTGCGCAAGACTAAAGCAAGGTCGGCACACTCGTCTTCACTGAAACGGCCGGTAATCTGGCCGCGTCCCGCGGGTATCTCGCTCTGAATAACCGGGGCGCTTTTTAGCTTTCCGTCTAAAACAATGGCCAGTCTTTTGCCGATATTATTTTTAGTAATGCGGGCGAAACGCCGGGCGCCGGGGGGGTTTAAACTAAAACTGACATAAGGATTAATCTGCATCGCGCTCCATTCGACGCGGGCATCGACCAGGCTATCTCCCATAAGCGAAGGCTCTTTCTCCAAAAGCAGGGGTTTGTTATCCAGGTATTTCAGTTCGTATCCGGCAGGCGCACTTCCTTCCAAAGCCGCGTTGAGCTTTTCTACTTCTTCGTTGACCAATCTAAACTCCAGATGCGCCGTCTGCTTGATAATCTGCAGGGCCCTGTCCCTATCCGTAACGCCGGGCAGCTGCACCACAATATGGTCTTTTCCCTGTTTCTGGATGAGCGGCTCGCCCACCCCGAATTGGTCGATGCGGTTGCGGATTATCTCAATGGCCCGGTCTGTGGCGTCGTGGCGCATCTCCTGGGGTATCTTATCGATATCGACTTTGAGGATAAGGTGCATCCCGCCTTTTAAATCCAGGCCCAGCTTTACCTTCTCTTGCGGCGGATAGGCCATCCAGACAGCCCAGCCCACTACCGCCGCCACCAACAACGCCTTCCACTTCAAATTCCTAATCATCCCTGAAACTCCATATTTCTCCTTTTACTTCCATATGGTTAGCTTGGTGTTCTTGCGTTCCTTTATGGCGAGGGGTGGCAAAGGTTTCAGCGAACCTTTGACAGGACCCCGAGCCCTGCGAAACAAGAACGCCGAGCTAACCTGTCCTCTTCTTCACAAATGAAATCGTGTTTCTCTGGAATTTGATTCTGGTGTTATCGTCAACGCGCAGCGTCACCGTCTCCTCATCCAGATTGACCACTGTTCCGTGGAGACCGCCGTTGGTAACCACTTCGTCGTTTTTGCTCAACCGGGAAATCATCTCCCGATGCTTCTTCTGCTGTTTCTGCTGCGGCCGGATGAGCAGAAAGTAAAAGATAGCGAAGATTAAAAATATGGGGAAAAGCCCGGCCAGGGGACTTGACGCAGGTGCGCCCGGCGCGCCTTGCGGCGACTGACTCATTGCGTAGGCAAGATTATGCATCTCTCTCTCCTTTCAAAAACTCTTTCTTTAGTTCCAAGAACTTATCCTGCTGAATTGCCTCTCTTATTTTTCCCATAAGCATAGCATAAAAATAGACATTGTGCAATGAAACTAATCTTACGCCCAATATCTCAGCGGCATTGACAAGGTGGCGAATATAAGCGCGGGTATAATTATTCCTGCAGGCAAAACATTGGCAACCCTGCTCAATCGGCTGATAATCATTGGCGTATGGGGCATTGCGAAGCACAATCTTTCCGGACTTCGTAAAGGCCGTGCCGTTCCTTGCGTGCCGCGTAGGCATTACACAATCAAACATATCCACGCCCATCCCCACAGCCTTAAAGATATCCGCCGGCGGACCAATGCCCATTGCGTAGCGCGGCTTTTCTTTCGGCAAAAATTTTAAAGTATGCTCCAGCACCTCAAATTTTAGCCCCTCCGGCTCGCCCACGCTTATTCCCCCCACTGCGTAACCGGGAAAGTTGACCTCTAAAAGCTCATTAGCCGCCTGCTTGCGTAAATCCAGATAAGTGCCCCCCTGGACAATACCAAAAAGCAGGCGGCC
>JAHIIS010000043.1 GCA_018899075.1 Candidatus Omnitrophota bacterium
CGCCTTTCCTCCGGGGCACGCCGAGCTTCCGGAGAAATATAAAGCAATCGGCCAGCCCGTGATAATCCCCGGCGATATGGGCAGAAACTCTTACCTTTTAGTAGGCACGGAAGGAGCCGCGGAGACTTTCTATAGTACTTGCCATGGGAGCGGCCGCGTGATGTCGCGCTCAGCGGCAGTCAGGAGTCTCAGAGGCCGCTCTATTGCCGGAGAATTAGAGCAGAAGGGAATCTTCGTGCGCTCTGCGGGAAGAGAGACCCTGGCGGAAGAAGCCCCCGAGGCGTATAAAAATGTTAATGATGTGGTCCACGTGGTCCATGAGGCAGGGATTTCCAAACGCGTCTGCCGGATGCGGCCGTTGGGAGTGGTGAAGGGATAAAATGCTATGTTAGATATAAAGTTCATTCGGGAGAATGCGGATGCGGTGAAAAAGGCGGTCAAAGACCGCGGCCTGGATTTAGGCCTGGGCACCCTGCTTAAATTGGATGCGGAAAAGAGAAAGCTGGTCGCGGAAATGGAAGAGCTTAAATATAAAAAGAATCTCCTTTCCGAACAAATCGCCCAGATGATGCTCGGGCAGAAGGCCGGGGCAAAAGACCTGGTAGGCGATGCGAAAGCCTTATCCCAAAAGATTAGCCAATTGAAGCCAAAGGTGGAGGAAATTGAACCAAAGTTGGCCGAAATGCTACTCAATGTCCCAAATATTTGCCACAAATCTGTCCCTGTGGGCTCAGGGCGTCAGGCTAACAAGATAATCCGCAGTTGGGGAAAGCCCCCCAAGCCTAACTTTAACTTACGCAATCACTTAGAGTTAGCGGAACACCTGGGAATTATTGATTTTACCCGGGCCAGCAAAATAACGGGCTCTAATTTTGTCCTTTTTATGGGCCAGGGCGCGCGCCTGGAGCGGGCCCTCTATAATTTTATGCTCGACCTGCACACGAAAAAACACGGCTACACGGAAGTATTCCCGCCCTATCTGGTTAACCGCGCCAGTATGACCGCCACAGGGCAGTTGCCTAAACTGGAAGAAGATATGTACAGGCTTAAAGACGACGATTATTTTCTTGTTCCCACAGCCGAGGTGCCCGTAACCAATATCCACCGCAATGAAATCTTTAAAGAGGAAGACCTGCCTAAATGTTACACTGCTTATACGGCCTGTTTCAGGCGCGAGGCCGGCTCTTACGGCAAGGACACCCGCGGGCTGACCCGCGTGCACCAGTTTGACAAGGTGGAGTTGGTGAAATTTGTCACGCCGGAGAGTTCTTACGATGAATTAGAATCTTTACTTAAGGACGCCGAAGAGGTCTTGCAACTTTTAGAGCTCCCTTATCGGGTAGTGGCGCTGTGCACGGGCGAGGTCAGCTTTGCCGCCAGCAAATGTTACGACCTTGAGGCCTGGGCGCCGGCGAGTAAGACGTGGCTTGAGGTTTCCAGTTGCAGCAATTTTACCGACTTTCAGGCCAGGCGCGCAAATATAAAGTATCGCTCATCCCGCACTAATAAGCCGGAATACGTGCATACCTTGAACGGCTCAGGCGTAGCTTTAGCCCGCACGGTAATCGCCCTTCTGGAAAACCATCAGAAGCCCGACGGAAATATCTCTATTCCTAAGGCCCTCCTGCCCTATATGGACGGAAAGACTGAAATTGGTAATCCGCATATTTAAGGTTTTACTCGGAATCCTTCTCTTGCCTGTTGCCGTGGCGCAAACATTGGCTTTTTTCGGGCAGTTAAGCCGGATTCAAGATTTTCAGGGCCTGCCCGGTTATTTCTTAAGGGGCGCGGGCATTTATCTGATTATGCACCTGGTTTTGTATAAGCCCAATTATTTTTATGTCCTCGGCCACGAGATCGCGCACAGTTTAGCTACGTTTATTTGCGGGGGACAGGTCAGGTCCTTCCGCGTCTGCGTCCGGGGAGGCGGCGTTTTGACCACCAAATCCAATTTCTTTATCGCCCTTTTTCCTTATTTCTTCCCCACTTATACAATATGCTTTTGGCTGGCCTATTTTTTGTCTTCGCTCTTCCGGGATGCCTCGGGGTTTGTGCCCCATTTTTTATTTCTGGTGGGGTTTAGCCTGACGCTCCATCTGGTAATGACCGTGGATTCCCTGAAAGTAAAACAGAGCGATATCCTTAAGAGCGGATATCTTTTTTCCGTATCTTTAATTTGTATCCTTAATGTCCTTCTGGTCAGTTTTATCTTAAGCCTGGTTTTTAAAGATTTCGCTCTTTCTGCCTTTTTCCGTTCGACTTTAGAGCGCGCCGGCAATATCTATTACGCGGTTTACGAATACCTGTTCCTTTGATGTCTTGAGAGATCCTTCGGCCGTCTTCGACGGCCTCAGGATCCAAAATTTCAATACGAATGCAATAGAAATTTTGGAGAGGTGGCTGAGCGGTTTAAAGCGGCAGTCTTGAAAACTGTTGTGGGTTTACGCCCACCCCGAGTTCGAATCTCGGCCTCTCCGCCAATACTTAGGACCGTTTCTCAACCCAATCGGAGAACGGCCCCAAACCCAATCGGAGAAGTGTCCCCTCCGGCCCCAGCCTCAAGATAACCCTTGACATCAATAGGACATATGGTATACTATCTAGTAGCAATCTAAGCGGACATATGTCCTATATTAATTTGGGGTATTTTGCAAGATGAAAGGCTATGTGCTAAGCGATAAGGAAAAATTAGATAAAATCCTTGAGGCGACCGCCATCTCCCGCTCCGAGCTTGCCCGGCGCCTGCAGGTGAGCTACAAGACCG
>JAHIIS010000044.1 GCA_018899075.1 Candidatus Omnitrophota bacterium
AGGCTCAACTTTTTGGCAGTTGATAGAGAGTATGCGCTATGAAAAATTCGTTACTTTCTCTTCCCACAGTATGAGTTTCAAGACCCTGGTAGAAGTTAATTATTGGCCGGTAGATTTGGTCTCCGATGATTCATTAATTTTTTGGAAATGTTTTTTGAAATATAATGGAGACTATAAAACGTATCCTTTGGAAGTCCCTGTCTATATGGATATTGCCGTAGGGAGAAATTTCTTTGATACAGTAATTGTGCAATACAAACAGAAAAGAAGGTGGGCCTGGGGTGTAGAGAATTTTGCTTTTTTAGGTTCAAGGATTTTTAAAAATAAGGTAATTCCCAGGATAGTGAAAATAAAAAAGTTATACCAGCTTCTGGACAATCACGTTAATTGGGCTACCTGGGCCATCATCATCAGCTTTATCACGCCTTTGATTTTATTTTGGGGAAAGATTGTCAACAAAGAAGCTTTAGTGCTCTTTAACCTTTCTTATATCAATAGTGTTGTCTTTAATACGCTGTCATTCATTGTTTTGCTTAGTGTTTTTATAAGCAGGCAATTTATACCGCCAAGGCCGAAAGATGTTTCCCGGCTCATTTATGTTTCCTTCCTCATCCAGTGGTTCTTGGTGCCTTTGATTTCTGCCTTGTTAGGCTCTATCCCAGCCTTAGATGCCCAGACCCGCCTGATGTTAGGTAAATACTTAGGTTTTTACCCTACTCCCAAAAAGAGGTAATTTGATACCAGGAGGCGATAAGATGGTTAATTTTAGAGAAAACAAGCTGAAAATCCGGATTCTAACTTTAGCTGTAGGTATAGTTGGTGGGTTCTTGTTGGCAACGCGCATAAACCTTCTGGCGCCGGCAAGGGCCGAAGACAAACACGCAGAACCGTATGCAATCAACGAACAAACACTGGAGAATAACTTTGTCAAGGCGGCCAGAGAAGTAGGTTCGGCAGTAGTAAGCATCAGCACCGAACACACCGAAAAAATTGGGAGTCCGAGGAGTAATTTCCGTTATTTCGGCGACCAGGAATTTGAACGCTACTTTGACCAGTTCTTTAGAGATTTTTTTGGCGAGATTCCTGAACGGGAATATAAACAGAGGGGTTTAGGTTCAGGGTTTATTATCGACGAAGAAGGATATATCTTGACCAATCAGCACGTTATTCAGAATGCCGATAAGATAACGGTTACACTACCTGACGGAAGGCGGTTTGATGCCGAGCTTAAAGGAAGCGATGTGCGTTCGGATTTGGCAGTGATTAAAATTGAAGCCAAGAATTTACCCATTCTGAAATTGGGCGATTCTGATGAAGTAAAAATTGGCCAGTGGTCGATTGCGGTGGGCAACCCTTATGGATTTGCAGTGGGAAGCGCCGAGCCTACTGTTACCGTAGGCATAGTCAGTGCCCTGAATCGCTCTCTGCCGCAGACCGATCAGCGGCGCAATTATACCGGCTTAATCCAGACAGACGCAGCAATCAATCCGGGAAATAGCGGAGGGCCATTAGTTAATTTGAAAGGTGAAGTAATTGGCATTAATGCAGCTATCTTTTCACCCAGTGGCGGCAATGTGGGAATTGGCTTTGCTATTCCCATCAATGCCGCTAAAGATATATTGACAAGGCTTATTGCCGGCGAAAAGATTCTTTACGGCTGGTTAGGCGTCAGTGTTCAGAATTTGGATGAGGAATTAGCTGGATATTTTGGCCTTCCTGACCGGCAGGGTGCGCTAGTGTTGAAGGTGCTTGAAGACAGCCCGGCAGAAGATGCCGGCTTTAAAGAAGGCGATGTTATTAGAAAGTTTGCGGGTAAAGAGATTAAAGATGTGCGTGCGCTTCTTCGTGAGGCAGGAAAAACTGAAGTGGGAAAAGTTGTCATTGTGCAGATAATCCGTGATAAAAGCCCACTTACCTTGAGAGTGAAGCTAAGGGAACAGCCGGAGGATTTAGAGAGATTGGCTAAGGTTGATCGCGCTTCTGAAAAGGTCTGGCGTGGTATGGGGCTCAGCGAGATAACCTCTGACTTAGCCAGGAGATATAGAATAAAGCAGCAAGAAGGTATAGTGATTACTCATATTGAACCGAAGAGCCCAGCTTCTGAGGCAGGGTTGGTGCCTGGAGATGTGATTATCTCAATAAACAGACAGTACATCAAAAATATGGCAGATTATGAATCTGCAATTAGAACTATAGAGGGCGATGCGCTCATCCACACAGAAAGAGGCTTTGTAGTTATTAAGGGGAAGAAGATGTAAAGGAGGAGCGATGAAAAAATGCCCTTTTTGTGCTGAAGAGATACAAGATGAAGCGATAAAGTGTAGGTATTGCGGAGAGTCTTTAATTAAAAAAGAGCAAACCAAGTGGTATTTTAGGGCTTCCTCATTGGTAATCGCTTTTCTATGTGTCGGTCCGTTTGCTTTGCCGTTACTTTGGTTTAATCCCCGGTTTAATAAGAAAACCAAGATAATCATCAGTGCCGTCGTTATTATCTTAAGCTATTATTTAGGAATTTTATTTGCCGATTCTCTTAAAACCATAAATAGCTATTACAAGATGATATTTCAGTAATTTTGGAAGCAAT
>JAHIIS010000045.1 GCA_018899075.1 Candidatus Omnitrophota bacterium
CGTTCTTTGCTTCTTGAAATATTTACGGATAAAGGTATCGGCACGCAGATTGTAAAGTAGTTTACAAAAAGATGGATAAGAAAAGGTTGATTCAGGAATACGAGAAATACGTGATGCCCACATATGCCAGAGGGCCTCTGGTGATTGTCAAGGGGCAGGGCTCGAAGGTCTGGGATATGGACGGGCGGGAATATTTGGACTTTTTCCCCGGCTGGGCAGTTAGCGGCATGGGGCATACGCACCCTTCGGTGGCCGGCGCCTTGCGCCGGCAGGCCAAAAAGGTGCTGCACGTGCCGAACAATTATTATAATGAATTACAGGCAAGGCTGGCCAGGAAGATTTCCCAATATTCGTTTGACGGTAAGGTATTTTTCTGTAACAGCGGCGCAGAGAGCATTGAGGCGGCCATAAAGCTGGCCAGGATGTATGGCAGCGCCCTGGGGAAATTCGAAATCATCACGATGGAAAATTCCTTTCACGGAAGGACTCTGGCTGCTTTAGCGGCCACAGGCCAGGCCAAATATAAACAGGGCTTCGCTCCTTTGCCCGAAGGATTTGTCCAGGCGCCCTTCAATGATTTAGAGGCATTAAAGACGAAAGTCAGCGCAAAGACCGTTGCGGTAATGTTGGAACTGATTCAGGGGGAAGGCGGAATAAATGTGGCCCGCCCGCAATATATTAAAGAAGTAAGAAGCCTCTGCGACAAATTAGGCCTGCTTTTAATTTTTGACGAGGTGCAGACAGGGATAGGCAGGACCGGCAGGATGTTTTGTTATCAGCACTATAACGTTGAGCCTGACGTAATGTGCCTGGCCAAATCGCTCGGAGGCGGCTTTCCCATAGGCGCAGTCATTGCCAAAAGAAACATTGCCGATACGCTGCAAGCGGGCGCGCATGCCTCTACTTTCGGCGGAAGCCCCTTGGCCTGCGCGTGCAGCCTGGCGGTTTTTCAGGCGATAGAAAAAGAAAGGCTCCTGGCGAATGCGCAAAAGATGGGCGAATATTTGTATAAAAAGTTGGCGCATTTAAAGGGAAAATACCATATAGTAAAGGAAATAAGAGGCAAGGGCCTGATGCTGGGAATGGAGCTCGGCCGGGAAGGAAAGTCAATATACGAACAGTGTTTAGAAAAAGGGCTTTTGATTAATTGCGCCCACGAGAATGTCCTGCGAATTATGCCCCGCTTGGGCGTATCAAAGAGTGAGATAAATAAGGCAGTCAGAATTCTGGAGAACGTGCTTAAAATGGGTTAGCGCTTTTTGAGATGAAAAGAGACCTGATTTCCATTAAAGATTTGAAGTTAGAGGAGATTGAGCACATCTTTAACTTGACCTCTGAACTTAAGGCAAAAGTTAAAGATTTCGGCCGGAGTTTATCCGGCAGGTCGCTGGGGCTTATTTTTCTCAAACCCTCTTTAAGGACAAGGGTATCTTTTGAGGTGGGAATGAGCCATCTGGGAGGCCATACTGTTTCTCTGACGCCGGAAGAGACAAAGTTTGGCACGAGGGAAGCGGTTAAGGACTTTGGGAGTGTCCTTTCCCGGTATTTAGATGCGCTGGTAGTAAGGACTTTCTCCCACAGCGAGCTGGAGGAGCTGGCAGGGTCTTCTGACATCCCCGTAATTAACGGCCTGACGGATTTACTGCATCCCTGCCAGGCATTAAGCGACCTGTATACCATCAGAGAGAAAAAAGGCAGTTTAGGCGGGATTAATCTCGCCTTTATAGGCGACGGAAACAATGTGGCCCATTCTTTGCTTTACGGATGCGCCAAACTTGGCGTAAATTTGACTGTGGCTACTCCGGGGAAACATAAGCCTAAAGAGCAAATCTTTGCTGAGGCTCTGGAGCTGGCTAAAGCATCCGGGGCTAAGATTGTTCTATCGGACGACCCCTCTGCCGCGGCAGGCGGCGCCGATATAATCTATACCGATGTCTGGACAAGTATGGGCCAGGAGGCGCAATGCAAAAAAAGGACAAGGGATTTTCAGGGTTTCCAGGTGAATCAAAAGCTGGTTTCCCTGGCAAAACCGGATTGTTTAGTGATGCATTGCCTGCCTGCGCACAGGGGCGAGGAGATAACCGATGAGGTAATCGACGGGCCGAATTCGATAGTATTTGACCAGGCCGAAAACAGAATGCATCTGCAGAAGGCAATCCTGTTGTTTCTGTTAGGAGGAGATTGATGAAGAAGAAGGTTATATTAGCTTATTCGGGGGGACTGGATACCTCTTGTTGCGTAGCCTGGCTAAAAGAGAAGGGCTTCGATATAATCACCTATACCGCAGATTTAGGCCAAGGGATAAATTTTGCGCAACTTTCGAAAAAGGCCAAAGACTGCGGCGTAAGCAAAGTCTATATCCAGGACTTAAAAGGCAGGTTTTTGAAAGATTTCGTCTTTCCCGCACTTTGCGCAGGGGCAATTTACGAAGGAAAATATCCTTTAGCTACAGCCCTGGGCAGGCCTTTGATTGCCGAGGGGTTAGTTGAGGCCGCTCATAAAGAAAAGGCCAATTATATTGCCCACGGCTGCACCGGCAAAGGCAACGACCAGGTAAGATTAGAGGTCTCGGCCGCTTCTCTGGATAAAAAATTAAAGGTAGTTGCTCCTTTGAGGGAATGGGGACTTAAAACCAGGGAGGAAGAGATAAAATATGCGAAGGCTCACCAGATTGAGGTGGCCGCAAGCAAAAAGAGCCCTTACAGCGTTGATTTAAATCTGTGGGGCAGGAGCATTGAATGCGGTATTTTGGAAAATCCTGCGCAGGAGCCGCCGGAAGAGATTTACCAGTTAACCAAAAATCCGCTTAAATGCGCAAATAAGCCGGATTATGCAACAATTGAGTTTGCCCGGGGCATTCCTGTAAAATTAAACGGGAAAGGCCTTGCGCCTGTTGCCTTGATAACTAAACTAAACAAATTAGCCGGGGATAACGGCGTGGGCAGGATTGATATGGTGGAAAATAGACTGGTGGGGATAAAAAGCAGGGAGATTTATGAGGCGCCGGCAGGGGTGGCTCTGCATCTTGCCCATCAGGAGCTGGAGAGCCTGGTTCTGGATAAAGAGAGCGCGCAGTTTAAAAAGGTTGTCGCCGACAGATATGCGCAACTGGTTTACAACGGCCTCTGGCATTCGCCGCTTAGAGCTGCGTTGGATAAATTCGTTAATGAGACGCAAAAAAAGGTTACGGGGCTGGTTAAGTTGAAGTTGTATAAGGGAAGCTGCGTTTGCGTGGGCAGGAACTCGCCCCATTCTTTATATAAGAAGGAATTAGCCACCTACGAGGCAGGCGATAAGTTTGACAAATCCGCAGCCGAAGGCTTTATCAAGATCTGGAGCCTCCCTTATCAAAAATAAGGAACTTTGTGATGAATAAACTATGGGGTTCGAGATTTAAGAAGAAGACGCATCCTTTGGTGGAGGAGTTTACATCGAGCATCGGTTACGACTATAAGTTAGCCAAATACGATGCCTTAGGCAGTATTGCCCACGCAAAGATGCTGGGTAAGACCAAGATTATTCCACCCAGGGATAGCGCCAAAATTGTTCAGGGGCTGCAGTCTATCTTAAAGCAGATTGAGAAGGGCGCGTTTGTTTTTAATAAGCAGGCGGAAGACATCCATACCAATATTCAGAATGCCCTGAAGAAAAAAATCGGCAAAGCGGCAGAGAAACTGCATACCGCCAGAAGCAGGAACGACCAGGTGGTTACGGATTTAAGGATGTATGCAAAAGAAGAAATTAAGAATTTAAAATCAAAAATTAAGGATTTGCAGTTTGCGCTCCTTGGTTTCGCTAAAAAGAATATAACGGTAGTCATCCCCGGCCTTACGCACACCCAGCATGCCCAACCTGTGTCTCTGGCGCATCATTGTTTGGCCTATGTAGAGATGCTGGAAAGGGATAAGGGCAGGTTATGCGACGCCTATAAAAGGTGCGATGTTCTACCGTTAGGTTCGGCTGCCCTTGCCGGGACGTCTCTGCCCATAGACAGAAATTATGTGGCCGGACTTTTGGGTTTTAGTAAAGTCTGCGCTAACAGCATAGACGCTGTCTCGGACAGGGATTTTGTTTTGGAGATTCTGGCGGATTCATCCATTTTATCTATGCACCTCTCCAGAATGGCGGAAGATTTTATTCTCTGGAATAGCCCTGAATTTGCCCTTCTGGAACTGGATGAGGCCTTTTCTACCGGCTCAAGCCTGATGCCCCAGAAGAAGAATCCCGATGTCCTGGAATTAGTGAGGGCAAATAGCGGCAGGCTTTACGGAAATCTCGTTTCGCTCCTGGCCACGATGAAGGGGCTCCCTCTTTCTTACAACAGAGATATGCAGCTGGATAAGCCGCCTTTGTTTAATTCCTTTGAAAATCTGAATGGTTGTTTAGGAGTGTTGTGCGGGTTGATAAAGAGCGCCAAAGTTAACCGGAATCAGGCCTTGATTTTGTCTTCCGATGAGCTGCTTTGCGCCACGGACCTGGTGGAGTATTTAGTGAAAAAGCATATATCCTTCAGAGAGGCCCATAGTATTGTAGGAAAGGTTGTATCTTATGCCCTGAAGAAAAAGATATTTCTTTCCGAGATTCCTTTCGGGCAATGGCAGAAATTCTCTGCGCATTTTGAAAAGGGTGTTTACGGGTTATTGAATGCTCAGGCATCGGTTGCAGCGAAAAAGTCATTCGGGGGAACCAGCCCTCAAGGCGTAAAGAGGCAGCTCCTCGGCTGGGAGAAAAGGTTGAGAGACTAATGCACGAGTTTAGATATCGGAACAACGAGCTTTATTGTGAAGGGGCGAGAGTTAGCGAGATAGCCGAAAAGTTCGGCACGCCCCTATATATTTACAGCCGCAAGACACTGCTTGACCACTATCGAAAGATTAAGCGAGCCTTGCGCAGTATCAACCCTTTAATCTGTTTTTCGGTAAAGGCCAATTCCAACCTTGCGCTGTTAAAGGTCCTGGCTAATCAGGGCGCGGGTATGGATGTAGTTTCGGGAGGCGAGCTTTACAAGGCCCTGAAGGTAGGCGTAAATCCTAAAAAAATAGTTTATGCCGGCGTAGGCAAAAGCGAAAAGGAAATCGCCGCGGCAATAAGAGCGGGAATCCTTTTCTTCAATGCGGAATCTTTTGCCGAACTGGCGCTGATTGAGCGGGTGGCCGGCCGCCTAAAGAAGAAGGCGAACGTATCCTTAAGGGTAAATCCGGACATCGACCCGCATACGCATAAATTTATTACCACCGGCAAGATGACTAATAAGTTTGGCCTGGATATAAAGACCTGCGAAGAAATCTTTTTGCGCTGCGGCATTATCTTTTCGCACCTGAGCTTAATCGGCCTGCATATCCATATCGGTTCGCAGATAACGGACCGCCTGCCTTTTGTCAAAGCGATTAAGAAAATGCTTGTCCTGATAAAGCGGTTAAGGCAAAGAGGCATTTCTTTGAAATATTTTAATATCGGGGGAGGTTTAGGGATAGTCTATCGGGATGAGAGGCCCCAGAGCGCCGAAGAATTCGCGCAGGCCGTTTTGCCTCTTTTAAGGGCGACGAAACTGAAGATAATCCTTGAGCCGGGCAGATTTATTGCCGGCAACAGCGGCATTCTGCTTACCAGGGTGGTATATATAAAGAAGACGCCGAATAAAAACTTTGCCATCGTTGATGCGGGGATGAACGACCTTATCCGCCCATCTTTATATAACGCTTACCATGAAATATTGCCTGTTGTCCGAAATGCGCAATACGCAATACGCACTACGCATTACGATATAGTCGGCCCGATTTGCGAAAGCGCAGATTTTCTGGCCAAAAACAGGCCTATGCCGGCCTTGCGGGCTAAGGATTTATTGGCGGTGATGGGCGCCGGGGCATATGCTTTTGCTATGTCCAGTAATTATAACTCCCGGCCGAGAGCCGCCGAAGTTTTAGTGAATAAGAAAGGGCGCGCCCTGGTGAGAAAAAGGGAGTGTTACCGCGATTTAATCAGACAGGAAATTATTCCGCGGAATTTGTAATGAAAGAAATTGAGTTTGTTAAGGCTGAGGCCTGCGGAAACGATTTTATCATTATCGATAGATTACAGGTTAGAGGCTGTAGGGGTTCAACCGGCCTGCAGCCGGCAAAATTAGCAAAAGAGCTCTGTCAGCGTAAATTATCCGTTGGGGCGGACGGCCTTCTTCTGATTGAAGCGTCAAAGCGAGCCGATTTTAAAATGCGCGTCTTTAATCCCGACGGAAGCGAAGTGGATATGTGCGGTAACGGTTCGCGCTGCGCGGCCCTGTATGCCCATCAGAAAAAACCGGCTTGCGGCGGCAAAATGGTTATTGAAACGCGGGCGGGAGATTTACAGGCCGAAGTTAAACAGGATAAGGTCAAGATAAAGCTGTCTCGCCCTAAGGACTTAAGGCTGAAATTCGATTTGGATATCGACGGGCAGACTCAAAATGTAAGCTATATTAATACAGGTGTGCCTCATATCGTCTGTTTTGCGCAAGACCTGGACAATTTTAATGTTGAGGAGGCAGGCAGGGCAATCCGCTATCATCCCGAATTTCAGCCCGGGGGCACAAATGCCGACTTTGTCGAAGTCCTGGATGAAGGCCATATCAGGGTGAGGACTTACGAGAGAGGGGTGGAGCAGGAGGCCCTGGCCTGCGGCACGGGTTGCGTAGCGGCAGGCATAATTACTGCCTATCAGACGGAGAAACCACAAAAGGTGCATAAGATTAAAGTAGATACGCGGGGCGGCGAGGCCCTCAATGTGTATTTTAATATAGAAAAGGATATAATCGATGAGGTATTTTTAGAAGGACAGGCAAAGATTGTTTATAGAGGAGGTTTATATGTTTGAAGGTTCTATGGTGGCGATTGTTACGCCCTTTAAAAACGGAAAGCTTGACGAAAAAGGGTTCAAAGGCCTGATTGAATTCCAGATTAAAGGCGGCACATCCGCTATTGTGCCCTGCGGGACAACCGGCGAATCGGCGACATTGTCTCTGGAAGAGCACGAAAGGGTAGTGGAACTTAGCGTGCAGGCAGCAGCAGGAAGGGTGCCGGTAATTGCCGGAACCGGTTCCAACAATACAGCCGAGGCGATAACGCTGACCAGGCATGCTAAAGGCGCAGGAGTAGATGGCGTGCTTTTGATTTCTCCCTATTATAATAAGCCTACGCAGAAAGGAATCTACCTCCATTTTAAGGCCATCGCGGAAGCGGTGGACATCCCCATTGTCCTTTATAACATAGCCTCGCGCACCGGCATCAACATCGAGCCGGAGACAGTGGCAAGACTTGCGCAAATTAAGAATATTGTGGCTATCAAAGAGGCCAGCGGCAA
>JAHIIS010000046.1 GCA_018899075.1 Candidatus Omnitrophota bacterium
AATAGCAAATGTCATATATAAAAAAGCCGTAAGACTCAAAAAGGCCAGATATGTAGAGTTTATATGATGCGGGGTAGGAATATTGTAGAGATGGGGAATAAAGTTATGAAGAAAATAGGATTCTTGCTTATTATTATAGGTATTATGTTATCTTTTAATATTATTGCTGTAGTTCAAACCGGTAGAGGAAAGGAGGCAGAGATGGAATTGACGAGTAAGGAATTTAAGCATAACCAGCCTATCCCCGCGAAGTTCACCTGCCAGGGAGACGATATTAATCCGGCCTTAATTATCGGCGGCATACCGAAAGAGGCCGAAAGCCTGGCGTTAATCGTCGATGACCCGGATGCCCCTATGGGCACGTGGGTGCATTGGGTTGTTTACGATATCCCTGTTATTTCGCAGATTGAGGAAGGCAGCATTCCGGGCACACAGGGAATTAACGATTTCGGCAGGAAAGACTATGGGGGCCCCTGCCCGCCGTCCGGCACGCACCGTTATTTCTTTAAAATATACGCGCTCGGCAAAAAGCTCAATTTAGGAGAAGGCGTAAGCAAAGAAGAATTGGAAAAGGCTATGCAGGGCCACATACTGGATAAAGCCGAATTAATAGGTTTATACAAGAAGCAATAACAATAGGGGGCGGGATGAAAAAGGTCGGTTTTCTTATTTTAATTGTTGTCTCTGTCTTTTCCGCTATACTCGTTATCGCTAACGAAAACGGGAAAAAAGAAGAAGTCCCTGAGGGAATGGAGGTCCTGAAGGCCGGAAATGTGAGGGTCATAGTTCCCAAGGGCACAAAGATAGACCAGAAAGGTAATCTGATAACGGTGGAAGGTATCAGCGCATACTCCGCCCGCAGGTTCCTGGAGATAGAAGGGCGCTTTGTGAAAACGGAAGAGCGGCTTGTGGAAACAAAGAAACGGCTTACGGAGACAAAAGAACGCCTTGCGGAAACAAAAGGACGGCTTGCAGAGACGGAAGGGCGCCTTGCGGGAGTTGAGGCGAGAGAAGAAGGGCTCAGGGAAGAGGTAGAACAATTAAAAAAGGCTCTGGAGGAAATATATGAGAAAGATAAGGCGCAATGAAGATATTTATCAGCGATTTACACCTGGGCGATGGTTCGAGAACGGATGACTTCCACCGCGACAGGGAGTTTCTGGAATTCCTTGAATTCGTCGAGGGCCAGGCCCGGGAGTTGATTATTTTAGGAGACCTTCTTGAATTATGGCAGGCCGATTTAGACAGGGCTTTGTTCAGGCACGGCGAAGTTATAAATAGACTCTTGTCTTTAAGGAATAAAGTAAAAATAACCTATGTCATCGGAAATCACGACTATATACCCTTTGTAAAATTTACAGATTTAGGTATCGGTATATGTGCAGAATACCGCGATGCCCAGAAGAGAATCGTTGCCGAGCACGGCCACAGATACGATATATTCAATCGTTACAAGAACCCTCTGAAATCGATTAAATGCCCCCCGGGTAAACACTTCACCATGCTTGTAGCCGGTTTGGAAAGATTGATCCATCCCGACGTTGATAAATGGGCAAAGAAGGCAATGGAGAGTCTGGATGGTTTCCTGCGGGAGGCGATATTTATAAGAAATAGAGTCACGCCTGCAACAAAAGAATACCTGAGGCGCGGCGGCCATCTCGGAGAGTTTGAGCAGGCGGTAGAGAATCACATAAAAAAAGGAGCAAAAATAGTTGTCTTCGGGCATACGCACAAATCGCAGCTCCAGGCGCTAGATCAGGGGATATATGCAAATTGCGGGACTTGGGTAGACGGGGCCGCGCCGACTTATATAGCCTGTTATAGAGATAGAATAGAGCTTAAAGAAGGGCTTACCCATAAGACGATTAAACAGTTAGGGTTGGGATGAATGTTTATTTAGTAATTATTCTGGTTATTTTAATCGGCGAGTATTTTTTAGACTTAATTGTGGAGAATTTGAACGTAAGGCGCGCCTCGCCTGTTTTGCCCGAAGAATTTGCCGTCTATTATGACGCCGATAAATATAAAAAATCGCAGGATTATTTAAAGGAAAATACAAGATTTAAGCTCATCAAGAGCGCATTCTTTACCTCGGTTATTCTGGCCTTTATCCTGGCCGGCGGGTTCAATTTCGCGGATAAAGCCGCCGGAAGTTTTAATTTAGGCCCTATTTTTACCGGGTTAATCTTTGCCGGGATGCTGATGCTGGCCGTTCGCCTGCTCA
>JAHIIS010000047.1 GCA_018899075.1 Candidatus Omnitrophota bacterium
AAAAGGCCTTGATTTTGCGCTCTGACCTATCTATTCTCTTTAACAGGTCCCGGGCAATCTCTCCGGGGGAAGTCTTTTTTTTAGCGAGTAAATCAAGGAGCTGGTGAGCGCAAAGTTTATGGAGTTCCATATTTATTCAATAATTCTCGGCACGCTAAAACTATCCCCTTTCGCACTGGGGGCATTAACCAAAACCTTGCTTACGGGTAAAGACGGCTTGACTTTATCCTCACGAAAGACATTCTTCAAAGGTAAAACATGGCTCATCGGCTCAACCGAGGCCACGTCCAGCTCTTTCAACTTCTCAATATAGGCCAGAATGTCGCCTAACTGCCTGGCGAGTTTCTTCTTCTGCTTGGCATCCAAATCAATCCTCGCCAATTTCGCCACATAGTCTATGTCTATATCCATCCTACCCTCTATTTATGGTAATAAGGCCTACTATTACAAGCCTTATTATAAGCATAATACAAATTAACACAAAAACCCCAAAAAGTCAACCGCAAAAGTCCTTGCTCGGGGTTTTTGTAATCGTCTATGGCGAGGGGTGGCAAAGGTTCTAGCCCGAGAAGCGCAGCAAAAGAAAACACGTACAATATAAGTTTCTTCTGCTGTAATTTTGCGAGCATCGAGGGCGAACCTTTGACAGGACCCCGAGCCCTGCGGAACAAAAGCACCTCGCAAAGCCCGCGTGAGCCGGCCCCGAGTCAGCCATTAGAAATACTTGGCTAATAACCTGCTGATATATCTGTTTTCCGTAAACTTCTCTGTCTTCCAAGAAGCGGCGATTTGGGTCTTGTGCTTCTTCCACAGACGATAAAAGTTTTCCCAGCCAATGGTCGGCCCTTCCCGCCTGACCCAGGGCGGATTAGGCAGATACTGATAAATGCCGTCCGGATAGAGGCCGCCGGCCGCGGCTTTATACGTCCAGTAAGTCCAGTGGAAGCCAAAGCGCCTAAAACAATCCAGGACATCCCTCAAATATCTCAACTCCCCGTAATATTTCGGCGAGCGGTAATTTATGCCAAATTCCCCTACATAAATCGGCACCTGCCATTTTTCTGCCAGTTCATAATAAGGGGCGATCATTCTGTAAATCTGCTTACTATCCCAAAGTTTGCCGTCAATATATCCGGGATACTTCAGGTGCGGATGAAAATTAAAGGTAAAATTTATTGGCTGATAGACATGGATGCTATAGGCAACATTTTTATCTGTTGGTTTTCCTAAAGGTTTAAGCTGCTGGCCCCAGAGATTTGCTTCCAGGAAAATAATGTGATTTCTATCGACTTTTCTGATTTCTTTAACTGCCTTATGATAGAATTTGCGTAGAGTTTGGGGATTCTTCACCACTGCCTCATTCAGCACATCGTATCCGGCAACGGTTGCTTCATTTTTATAACGCGCGGCGATGCGGCGCCAGATAGCAAAATATTCTTTCTGCAATTTTCTCTCTTTCCAAAATAGGGCCCGGCCGTCTGAATCGCTGTGCCAGTCTGCATTTTGCGCGCCAGGGGCGGCGTGCAAATCCAGAATACAAAAGATTTCTTCCCTGCGGCACCACTTGATTATATTGTCCAGATAACTCCAATCTCTATCATATTGAATGAGCCGGTAATTGAAAGGAACGCGCGCGCAGTTTGCGCCGAGTTTCTTAATCCGCCGGATGTCCTGATAAGTGATGAAATTTTTCCGATAGGCCTGCACGAAATTGTGCAGTTGGCGGCGCCCGTTATGGCGGGTGAACTCCTTCTTAAATATATGTTCGGCGAAATTGCGCCCATGGAGAATATACCCCTCCATCATCAGCCATCCGCCTAAATTTACCCCGCGAAGATATACCCTTTTGCCTTTTTGGTCGATGATGTCTCTTCCTTTAACCTTAAGTAAAGATAATTTAGCGCTCAAAGCCTTATCCCCTTTTCATAAAAGACATTTTCTATTGCGGCAAACTCACGAAGAGACAGCCTTTCCGCCCTTACTTGAAAATCAATACCTGCTTTTTTCAAAATTTGCTGAATCCGTTCTTTTTCCGGCTTGCCTAATTTATGAGTTAAGGAATTAAGAATAATTTTCCTGCGCTGGTTAAAGCAGGCGCGGACAATCCTGAAGAATTGTTCCGGATTATTTACTTTAACAGGAGGTTTCTCGAGAATACGCAAATGGATAAAGACAGAATTTACCCTTGGCTGGGGATAAAAGGCCTTTTTAGGAATGGAGAAGAGAAGCTCCGGCTTTGTAAAATACTGCACAAGAAGGGTGATAGCCGAATAATCTTTATTTCCTGCTCCGGCGAGCAAACGCCGGCCTACCTCATCCTGCACTGTGATAAATATTTCTTTTATGTTTTCTCGCTGCTCTTCTAATAAATAGCCGATAATCGGGGTGGTGATATAGTAAGGGAGGTTGCCCACGGCCTTTACTTTTTTCCTGCAAACTTTTCCTATGTCTGTCTTGAGAATATCCTGATGGATAATCTGAAGATTCTTATATCCCGATAACATCTCTTGCAGTATCCTTGCCAGAGCCCGGTCCTTCTCAATAGCAATGACCCGCATGGACTGCCTGGCCAAATCTTCCGTGAGCGCGCCTAAGCCCGGCCCAATCTCTAAAATATCCTCATCCGCCTTTATATCTACGGCATCGATAATCTTTCTTTGTATCCACGGCTCAACAAGGAAATTCTGCCCCCGGCGCTTGCTGATAGAAAGCCGCTCGCGTTTTAATATGTCCTTAATTTCACTAACCCTTAACAACATTCTCTTCTTATCCTAGCGCACCTTCACTACATCTCCGGCCAGCACATGCTGCTTAAGCCCGTTATCCAGGCGCACAATCAAAGCGCCATGCTCGTCAATATCCTGGGCCTGGCCTTCGATGGTCCTATGCGCAAAGGAGACTTTCACGCGCTTGCCGGAGAGAGCAGAAAGATTTTTCCACTGAGTAATGATTCCTGCGCTGCCTTTATGTTCAAAAGAAAGATATTCCCGGTCAAGCCGGCGCAGTAACTCGCGCGCCAGTTCCAGGCGCGAAAACCACGCTTTCCTCTTCCCAACTTCTTCTCGCAAGGAACTAGCCCCCGGCGGCAACTTAGCGATTGGCGTGTTCACATTAATACCGATACCCAGAATTATAAATTTTATTTTACTATCCTGTGTCTCTATTTCGGTAAGTATGCCGCAGACCTTTTTGTTGTTCACTAAAATATCGTTGGGCCACTTGATTTGCGCCCTTAAACCGCACACTCTTCTAATGGCCTCACAACAGCTGACCGCAGCCAGAAGGGTAATCAGCGCAGCTTTATCCGAACCAATCTGCGGCCGTAGAACCAAAGAAAGGTAAATACCTTTTGACTTCGGGGAGACCCAACTTCTGCCCAGGCGGCCCCTTCCTTTGCTTTGCGCTTCGGCAAAGACTGCAGTTGCGCAAGATGCGCCGCGCTCGGCTAAAGAAAAGGCCACGCTATTGGTAGAGTCAACAGTGTCGTAAGAGAGAATCTTGCGGCCGATTATTTTGGTATTCAGCTGCCACATTATCTCGCAAGCCAATAGTCTATCCGGCAAACCCACTAATTTATATCCCCAATGGGGCTGGGCCTGGATATCGTAACCTTCGTCACACAATTTATAAATATGCCTGGCCACAGTGGACATGGAGAGAGAAGTCTTTCGGCAAATCTGGTGCGCGGAAATAAATCTATCGGTGTGAGCGCGCAATATCCTTAATATCTTCTCATCCATTTAACTGCTTCTTTAGATTTGTTATTTCATCCCGAACAACTGCTGCTTTTTCAAATTGCAGATTGCGCGCTAAAACTTGCATCTGGTCCTGAAGCTGGGCAATGGCTACTTCCATATCATAACTCTTTCGGTTTTGACCGGTGCGTCCGACTACAAATTCCTCAGCCTCCCGGGTGGCTGCGATGCCTTCCCTGATGGCCTTGCGCACAGAGCGGGGCGTAATTTTATTCTTGCGATTGAATTCAATCTGAATCTTTCTTCTTCTGTCCGTCTCGGCAATTGCCCTTTTCATTGAGCCGGTGACATTATCGCCGTAGAGGACGACCTGGCCATTGATGTTTCTGGCTGAGCGGCCGGCAACCTGTATCAGCGAAGTCGCCGAACGCAAAAAACCCTCTTTATCCGCATCCAGGACCGCGACTAAAGAGACCTCGGGCAGGTCCAAGCCCTCGCGCAGGAGATTAATTCCTACCAGGCAATCGAACTTGCGCATCCTTAAATCACGCAAAATCGCCACCCGCTCAATGGCGCCTATTTCCGAGTGTAAATACCTGGCCTGCAAATCCATCTCTTTTAAATAGGCAGCTAAATCTTCGGCCATACGTTTCGTGAGCGTGGTTACCAAAACGCGCTCTTTGCGGGCT
>JAHIIS010000048.1 GCA_018899075.1 Candidatus Omnitrophota bacterium
ATGAAGGTTGCCAGTCCCGACACATACAGAGAAAGCAAGGTAATGGAAAATACTTCCCGATCAAGGGAAAAGATAAGACTAAAGGCCTTCAGCAGACCGTCAAGAATAAGATCCATTACTTGCCCAGGTCCTCAACTCTTTTGCCGGCAATTTTGGCGCCCGCTTCAATCTCCATCGCGTCAAGCCGGCTGTCTTCGAGAAAGAAACTACTGAATCTACTTTCGGTAATCTTATTTCTAATCAGTGAAGCCAAAAGCGTGGTACTGTTAACTATATCGATTCCCAGCTCCTTATAAACGTGCGTATATTGGACATCGTTAATCCTGGTGATTACTTTGGGGATATGAAAAATCTTCTTGGCTACCTGCCCGGACATAATATTGGCGTTGTCGTTGTCGGTAACGGTGCAAAAGGCGTCTGCCTGTTCGATGCCGGCTTCTTTGAGCAAGTCCACGTCAAATCCGTTGCCCGTAATCGTTACGCCGTTAAAATCGGCCCCCAGCCGCTGAAAGGAAGCAGGGTCTTTGTCTATCGCCACCACGTTGTGCCCGCTGTCTGCGAGAAGGCGGGCCAATTCGCTACCGACTTTGCCGCATCCGACGATGATTATATACATTTTATTCCTTCATTACCGCGTCGGCGATGCAATCAAAGGCCGCTTTATCATTAACCGCCAAATCCGCCAAAATTTTTCTGTCCAGATTAATCCTGGCCTTCTTTAGGCCGGCAATAAATTTATTATAGGAAAGGCCTTTCTCTTTAAGCCGGGCGTTTATCCGCACAATCCAGAGCCTGCGCATATTTCTCTTTTTGGCTTTTCTGTCCCGGTAACTAAAATAGAGGCCGCGGCGCAGCGTCTCTTTGGCTGTGCGCAAAAGCCGGCTTCGAGCTCCCCGCGCTCCTTTGGCCTGCTTTAAAATTCTTTTTTTCTTTTTCTTTCTCGCCGGTGCATACCTTACCCGAACCATCCTGCCTCCTTAATAAGGCATCAACATTTTAATTGCCTTTTTATCGGCCCTGGAAACTAAGGCCGATTTCTTCAGCCGCCGCTTTCTTTTTCTTGATTTCTTGGCCAATAAATGGCCCCGGCCCGCCCTTTGCCTTTTAATCTTGCCTTTTTTGGTAATTTTGAATCTTTTAGCGAACGCTTTCCTGGTTTTTATCTTGGGCATTGCAACTCCTTTACTTCGGTGCGAGGACCGCGTTGACAAACCGGCCTTCGGCAACAGGGCTTTTCTCGACCTGACCGATGAGGCTTGAGTCTTTAATAAATTTGTCGAGAAGGCGCCGGCCCAGGTCCTGATGCCTCATCTCCCGGCCGCGAAATGCGAGCGTAATCTTGACTTTGTCCCCCCGGGTTAAAAAACGCTGCAGCTGCTTTAATTTAACCTGGTAATCGTGCTCCTCGATCTTCGGCCTCAACTTTATTTCTTTGAAGCGAATTTTCTTCTGATGCTTCTTGGCCAGTTTTTCCTTTTTTTCCTGCTCATATTTGTATCTACTATAATCCATAATGCGGCAAACCGGAGGCTTTGCCTGATTGGCAACTTCTACTAAATCCAGCCCCTTCTCCTGCGCCTGCCTTAAACCCTCTTCAACAGAAGTAATCCCCAATTGTTCGCTGTCTTTGCCGATAAGCCGGATTTTGTCGGCCCTGATTCTGTAATTAATTCTGGTATTTCTGCTATCCCTGAAAATATTTCCTCACCTCCTATTTCTTCTCTTCAACTTCTGTTAAAACTCTTTTCGCAAACTCTTCAGCCTTCATCGTCCCCTGTTCGCCGCCTGCGCGCGCCCTTATCGCCACTTCTCTCTTGGCCTGCTCCCGCGCGCCGACGATCAGCATATAAGGAATCTTCTCCAGTTGCGCCGTGCGGATACGCTTCTGCATAAGTTCTGAACGGGCATCTAACTGCACGCGGATCTGGTGTGCCTTTAATATTTCTTCAACCTCCCGGGCGTACTTGTGCTGTTTATCGGTAATGGGAATAATCACCGCCTGTACCGGCGAAAGCCAGACCGGCATTGCCCCGGCGTAATGCTCGATGAGCGCGCCGATAAAGCGCTCGAGGCTGCCTAAAATTACCCGGTGCAGCATTACCGGCCGATACGCTTTGCCGTCCTTGCCTATATAGGTAAGGTCGAATCTCTCCGGGAGCGCAAAGTCGCACTGAATAGTTGCGCATTGCCAGAGGCGGCCCAGGGCATCCTTTAATTTGATGTCAATCTTCGGCCCATAAAAGGCGCCTTCGCCCTCGTTGAGCCCGTATTTAAGACCCCTGGCTTTTAATGCCTCTTTTAAGGCATCGGTCGCCTTTTGCCAATCCGAGTCTTCGCCAATGTATTTATGGGGGCGGGTGCTTAAGTCCACGGTAAACTCAGAGAACCCAAAGTCATTCAAGGCCTCCTGCACAAAATCTATTACCCCGACTATCTCTTCGCAAAGCCTCCCGGGAAGACAAAAGATGTGGGCATCGTCCTGGGTAAACCCCCGCGCCCGCAGTAAGCCGTGGAGCACCCCGGATTTTTCATGGCGGTATACCGTGCCCAGCTCAAAGAATCTTAAGGGCAAATCGCGCCAGCTGCGGATAGCCGATTTGTAAATTAACATATGCGCCGGGCAATTCATCGGCTTAATGGCGTATTCCTGGCCTTCAATCTTAAAAATATACATACTCTTTTTATAGTACTCGTAGTGCCCGGAGCGAATCCAGACATCGCTCTTTAAAATATGGGGCCCGAGCACTAATTGATAACCCCTTTTTAAGTGCTCTCTTTTTTCGTAATCCTCGATAAGAGAGCGAAGCATCGCTCCCTTGGGATGATAAAGCGCAAGCCCCGGGCCGGCCTCTTCGGGGAAGCTAAAAAATCCAAGTTTTGGCCCTAAAATCCGGTGGTCCCGCTTTTTGGCTTCTTCTTTAAGGCGTAAAGAATCGTCGAGTTCTTTCCCGGTTAAAAAACAACTGCCGTAGATGCGCTGGAGCATCGGGTTGTTTTCGCTGCCCCGCCAGTAGGCCCCGGCCACAGAAAGCAATTTAAAGAATTTAACCTCGCCGGTAGAGCTAACGTGCGGACCGCGGCAGAGGTCAACGAATTTGCCGCTGCGAAAGACGGAGACTTCTTTCCCGGGGATATCCTGCAAAAGTTCTAATTTAAACGGCTCGCCTGACTTTTTAAAAATCTTGCGCGCCTCAGGTTTAGTTAAAACCTCTTTTTCAAATTTGTAATCTTTTTCGATGAGCTTGCGCATCCTCTTCTCGATGCCGGCCAGCTCATCCAGGGAAAAAGGGTTCTTCCGCTCAAAGTCGTAATAAAAGCCGTCGGCGATGGCCGGGCCGATGCCTAACTTTGCCGACGGGTAAAGCTCTTTCACGGCGGCCGCCAATATATGGGCGCAACTATGCCTGAGAGTCTGCAGATCCATAATTCCTTAATTCCTTTTTGTGCCCATGGTGGGCGGTATAGGATTCGAACCTATGACCTTTGCGATGTCAACGCAACGCGCTAACCAACTGCGCCAACCGCCCAAACTTGCGAAGCAAATTTGTCTTTCGCCGAACATTCTGGGCGAGAAGGGATTCGAACCCTTACGGCCTTTCAGCCATTGGATTTTAAGTCCAACGTGTATACCGTTCCACCACTCGCCCTCGCTCACTATTTCTTATCCTAATCAAGTTAATATGGAGGCGGCAATCGGATTCGAACCGATGCATAACGGTTTTGCAGACCGTCCCCTTAAGCCACTTGGGTATGCCGCCATTTTACATTTTTTCTATTCTTTCAAGCAAAATTCCGGACAGGCGCTTCTTTGTCGCCCTTTTTATCTTCTCTGCGCGGCCTTTCCTATCCATTATCAAGGCATCTATTCTAACCTGCCCAAAAGGCCTTTTGCTTGCTTTCATTTGCGTGGCCACAATCAGGTCTAAATTCTTTTGCCTTAATTTATCCTGCGCATTTTTCTTTAAGTCTTCCGTTTCCAGGGCAAAACCCACCAACATCTTTTTGCCTTTTTTACGGCCGAGGCCTCCCAGAATATCGGGGTTCTGTTTCAGGCTTAGAACTATCCCGCCTTTTTTTCTTTTGATTTTCTTTTTTGCCGTTTTTTCGGGACGAAAATCGCAAACAGCGGCCGTCATAATCAGGCAATCGCACCAGTTGAACTTGTCCTGGAGCTCCTCCCCCATCTGGCGCGCCGTAAACACGTCTATCGAGCGCAGGCCTTGCGGTTTGGCAAGCGCAGTCGGCCCGCTAATCAAAATAACCCGGTGGCCCCTTCGCCCGGCCTCTCTGGCGATTTCGTAACCAAAGAAACCGGTGGAATAATTAGAAATAAAACGCACCGGGTCAACCGGCTCATAGGTCGGCCCTGCAGTTACGAGAAGATTTAGCTTTCTCTTGCGCCTCTTCACTTTAAAGCCGCTACCACCTGCTCGACTATCTCTTCGACTTTCGCCAGATGCCCCATTCCTTCGCCGCCGCAGACCAGGCGCCCTTTTCGCGGGCCGATAAAGCGGTATCCTATCTTCTTTAAGCGGGCGATATTTTGCTGAGTTATTTTGTGCTTGAACATCTCTTCGTTCATTGCGCAGCACAATACCACCGGCGCGCGCGTGGAAAGGACAAGAGCGCTCAGCACATCGTCGGCGAGCCCGGCGGCAAGCTTGGCGACAATATTCGCCGTAGCCGGGGCAATCAAGACCAGGCCCGCTCTCTGCGCCAGGGAAATATGCGCCGGGCTTACGTTTTCCGTTAGCGCAAATAAACTGCGGATTACCTTATTCGCGCTTAAAGCCTGCAGCGTAAGGGGCGTGATAAACTCTTCCGCCTCCTTTGTCATTACCACGCTAACATTAATCCTGCGCCTCTTCAGGCGATTGATAAGCTCGCAGGCTTTGTAGGCGGCAATGCTTCCGGTTACCCCCAGTATTACCTCTTTAGGCTTAGACATCCCTTTTGGGTTTAGTGCCATGCTTGGGGCTTTCAAACTTAATCCTGCCCTGGGCGATTTCTTCCAGGGCAATGCTGGAAACCTTCTCACCGTCGGCCTCCACCAATCTGGGCGCGCCGGCATTAAGCTCTACCGCGCGCTTGGAAGCCAAAACTACCAGTTTATAAATACTATCTGTCCTGGCTAATAAATCTTGAACCGGTACATAAGGCATCGTTATTCCTCTCTTTCGCGCCGAATAATCTCTTTCAATCGCGCAAGCGCTCTGCTAATCTTATCATTTAAGACTGCATAGTTATACTCTTTTACAAAACACATCTCGCTTTTAGCAAATTTTAAGCGCCGGGCAATCTCCGCTCTGCTTTCGGTCGACCTTCGCCTCAGGCGCCTTTCTAATTCCCCAAAAGAAGGCGGAAGGATAAAAATAAAAATGGCCGAGGGGCGGCGCGCCCGCCGAACCATGCGCTTAATCTTCAGCGCTCCCTGCACATCGATACTTAAGAGAACGTCGTTTCCCTGGTTTATATGCCTCTGCACAAAGGCGCGGGGGGTGCCGTAGTAGTTGCCCAGAACCCCGGCCCATTCTAAGAATTGGCGCCGCTTTCTTCTTTTTATAAACTCCCCGCGCGAGATAAAAAAGTAGTCTCCGCCCCCGCGCTCGCCGCTGCGGCGCCTGCGCGTAGTTACGGAGATTGAGCGCACCAGCTTCCTCTTACCGGAGAAACTGCGGATAAGCTTGCGGCAGAGAGTAGTTTTGCCTGAACCCGAAGGCGCAGATATTACAAAAAGTTTGCCTTTTTTGGCCACCCTATCAGCCTGCCTCTTCAATGCGTTGGGTAAGGGTCTGCGGCTGAATACTGGAAAGGAATATATGTCCGCTATCCGTAACCACTATTGCTCTGGTGCGCCGGCCATTGGTTACATCCACGAGCCTGTGGCTCTTTCTCGCTTCCTCCCTTAGCCGTTTCATCGGAGCCGCCGAAGCATTAGCGACCGCCACTATACGGCGAGCCACTATTCCATTATCAAACCCCAAGCTAACTACCTTCATTCCACATTCTGCAGTTGTTCGCGCATCTTTTCAATCTGACTCTTAATTTTAATTACCCAACGCGAAATCCGAAAACTGGCGCTCTTGGCGCCAACGGTGTTGGCCTCGCGAAACAATTCCTGAGCAATAAAGTCCAGCTCTTTGCCCGCCTCTCTTTGGTTGCGCAGGGCGGTGTGGAATGCCTTGAGATGGCTCTTGATGCGGGTGAGCTCTTCGCTGACGTCGCTATTTCGCACAAATAAAGCCACCTCCTCTGCGATTCTGTCCCGGTTGGGCCTTTTTATTCCGGAAAACGCCTTTACTTTCCGGAAAAGATTTTTTCTATATCTTTCGATTGCTTTGGGCAGCTGTTTCTCGATATTCTCTAAGTAATAACAAATCTTTTTAACTCTTTTCAGCAAATCCTGCGACAGCCGCCTGCCTTCGGCCTGGCGCATACGGTCCAGCTTATATAAGGCGCGCTCTATTGCCTTCTTAAGGCAAGGCCAAAGCTCGCGGGCATTATCCTTTTTCTGCTCGTAAGTAATCACTTCGGGCAGAGAGACGATTTGCGTCAATCCCAAATCATCTCTCAGGCCAAGGCCTCTTTTTAACTTTAAAAGTTCGCGGTGATATCTTTTAGCTAAATTCAGGTCCAGTGAAAACAGGGATTCCGCCTTCTCTTTGCTCTCCCAGGATACCGAAAGATTAATCCTGCCCCTCCTGATTCTCTTCTTGATATAATCTCTGACTTTGTCATCAAAAATTGAGAGATGATTGGGCAGGCGGCTGACGATATCAAAATATTTATGGTTTAAGCTCCTGAGCTCTACGGTAATTGTCCCCGCCTCACCCACCAGCTGCCCTTTGCCGAAACCGGTCATACTTTTAATCATTGATGCTCCTGGGCCCAGACTTTCTTCTTTGCCTTGTTTACCTCGACAGTCCTGGCCGGATACAGATCGACGATGATTTCCTCCGGCGAAAACCAGAGCTTAATCTCCCTCTCCGCTTCCTCTTTATCCCGCGAGGTATGAATAACGTTTTCATAAACGCCTTTAGTGGTAATCCGCCCGTAAGCCCCGCGGATGGAGACCGGGTCGGCCTCTTCAGGATTAGTCGCTCCTGCCAATTGGCGCACTTTAGAGATGGCGCCCTCGCCCCAATATACCATCGCCATTACCTTGCGCCTTTGGTGCAATTCCCCGCAAATATATTCGATTAGTTCTCCATAAAAAGGCTTATCTTTCATATGCTTGTAATGTTCCCCGGCAAGCTCGCGGCTGACCCGGGTTATCTTGGTCGCGACAATCTCCAGTTTGGTTTCCGAAAGCCGGGTTAAGATATTCCCCGTTAAGGATTTTTTCAGGCCATCAGGTTTAATCAATACCAGTGTCTGCTCAATCATTTTGGCCTCAAGTATACTTTTCCATGTTTTTTGTTAGTCCTTGATTTTAAAATGTTAACGCTGTCAATAAATGTTTACTAAAACTTTTATTTAACACTTTTTAAAAGATTTATTATTCTTTCTAAATCACTCACTGAATAATATTCCAAAATAACCCTACCTCTTTTGCGGCCGGCAATAATCTTGACCTTTGTCCCCAGAATCTGCTGAAGCTGCTCTTCTAAAGCAACCAGGTGGGGGTCGCGCCCGCGCTGCCTTTTTCGCTTTACTGCGCCCAATCCCTGCGTTACTAAGTTTTCCAATTCACGCACAGACAGCTGCTTGGCAATCGTCCGCTTAAAGATGCGCCCTTGCTCAGTAAGGCTTCTCAGGCCTAGAATTGTGCGCGCGTGGCCCATAGAGATCATCCCTTTGCGTAAGGCAGCCTGGATTTCTTGCGGCAACTTTAATAAACGCAAGGTGTTAGAAACGGAGCTGGGATCCTTGCCCATCAGGCGGGCAATCTTTTCCTGAGTGAAACCAAATTCTGAAATCAGGCGTTGATAGGCCTGCGCCTCCTCCAGGGAATTCAGCTCTTCTCTCTGGATATTCTCAATAAGCGCTAATTGCAAGGCCTCGGCGTCTTCCACATCTTTAATTATAGCAGGCAGTTGTGTAAAGCACAGCTTTTTTGCCGCGCGCAGCCTTCTTTCTCCGGCAATCAGTTCATAGCCCTCCTCTTTTGGCCGCACCAGAAC
>JAHIIS010000049.1 GCA_018899075.1 Candidatus Omnitrophota bacterium
AGAGTGCCTTGTTATCGATGTCAGCGGCATCGCCTATGAGGTATTAGTCCCTAAGGCGGTAATGAGCGTTCTGGAGAACAATTCACCTCTCGGCGAAAGTATAGAACTGGTTACCTACCATTATTTACATGTTGAGCCTTCCCGTTCAAAGCCCATCCTCATCGGCTTTTTAAACGAGGTAGAGAAAGACTTCTTTGAGCGATTTATTACGGTTTCAGGCGTGGGGCCCAAAGCGGCTGTGCGCGCCTTAAGCCTGCCCATTTCGGTAATCGCCGAGGCTATCGATACGGCAGATTTCGGGCTTCTGAAGACCCTGCCCGGTATCGGCGAGCAGAGAGCTCGCGAGATAGTGGCTAAACTGCAGGGTAAAGTAGGTAAATTCTGTTTAATTCAGGATAGGGTCAAACCTCAAACGGCCCCGGCGGCAAAAGAGGATATTCAGGAAGAGGCAATAGCCGTTTTACTCCAGTTACAATACAAAAAAAGCGAAGCCAGGGAGATGATTAGGAAGGCAATTGAGGCCAATCCCGGCGCCGCGAGCGCGGAGGACATCTTAAACCAGGTCTATCGCCAGAAAGCAAAAGGGCCCAACGATGCGCAGGGAACCCAAAGAAGCGAAAATAAAGAAGCCGTTTGATGTTAGCCGTCAGAGGCTGATTACCAATCAAGAGACCGAAGAGGATACAGTAGTAAATTTATCTCTTCGTCCGACAAAAATGCAGGAGTTTGTCGGACAGAAGGATGTGGTGGCCAATTTAAAGGTAGCCATCTCGGCAGCGAAAGCCCGCCGGGAACCCTTAGAGCACATACTACTTAGCGGCCCACCCGGACTGGGCAAGACGAGCCTGGCTCACATCGTTGCTCACGAGATGGGCACCAAAATTACCGCCACAAGCGGCCCGGCAATTGAGCGCGCCGGAGATTTAATCGGCATCCTGACCAACTTAGGGCAGGGGGATATCCTTTTTATTGATGAGGTGCACCGTCTCTCCAAGGTTGTGGAAGAGTTCCTTTATCCGGCAATGGAGAATTCCCAGATAGATTTCGTGATTGATAAAGGGCCTTATGCCAAGACGATTAAATTTAATCTCAAACGCTTTACTTTAATAGGAGCGACGACGCGGGCAGGACTTCTTACGGCGCCCCTGCGCTCAAGGTTCGGGATGTTTTACCATCTTGATTTCTACAATTCCGAAGACATTATACGGATTCTGGAGCGCTCGGCGAAGATTTTGAATATCCCTCCGAATAAAGAAGGCTCTTTTGAGATTGCCCAGCGCTCCCGCGGCACCCCCCGCGTGGCCAACCGTCTTTTACGCCGGGTGAGGGACTACGCCCAGGTAAAAGCAGATGGCCGCCTGACCAAAGAGATTGCCTGCTCTGCCCTTGAGGCTCAGGGCGTGGATAAAATCGGCCTGGACAATATCGACCGCAAGGTTCTTAAGGCAATTGTGGATTATTATAACGGCGGCCCGGTAGGCATTGAGTCGCTGGCAGCTACCTTAAATGAAGAAAGCGATACCATTGTCGATATAGTGGAGCCGTTTCTTTTGAAGATAGGTTACATCAAGCGCACCCCCCGCGGCAGAGAAGTAACCGAATTAGGATACAAACATCTCAACAAAACCTATAAAGGGCAGAAGGAGCTGTTTAAATAAATAAGTATGTCGATTAATCTAGGCAAGGTGTTATTTTTTTTGGGCCTAGCGTTTATTGCTCTAGGCTTAATTTTTATCTGGGGCGCAGAGACCTCTTGCAGTTGGGCAGAGTCTAATATAGTGCGCGTGGCTGTGATTACCGATGCCACTCAAATTGAGCTCACCATCCGCTCTCCCTATCAAATTCTCGCCTTAAACACAAATGAAGAGCTTTATAAGGGCCGGCGCCTTTGGCGGGCGAAAGTTGCGCCCGGCGAAAGCGGAATTAAGATCGGCAAAGACGATTTTAAGATTTACGGCGTAAGGATTCAGCCCGAAAAGAGTCCGGCGATTTATCTTGACGGCCGCAAATTTAGAGGGACAATCGATATTGTGCGCCAGCCCGATAAAAGGCTTCTGGTCGTCAACCGTCTGGATGTGGAGGAATATATTTGCGGCGTGCTTTATCATGAAGTAGCTCCCTGGTGGCCGATGGAGGCGCTTAAGGCGCAGGCGATAGCCGCGCGCTCCTTTGCTTTATATCAGTCCAGGGTCAATGCGCATAAGGATTACGACCTTGAATCTAGCGTCTATTCCCAGGTTTACGGAGGAAGGACCTCGGAGAGAGGCAGGACCTCAAAAGCGGTCAGGCTTAGCAAAAATAAAGTGTTAACCTATAAAAACAAGCTCTTTCCCACCTTCTATCATGCTACCTGCGCCGGGCATACAGAAAAGGCAAGTAATCTCTGGAATATCAATTTGCCTCCTTTAAGGGGAAGAGAATGCCAATTCTGCCAGCGCTCGCCGCATTCCCGCTGGAAAAAAAAGGTTTCCCTTCAGGATATAGAAGAGGGCTTAGAAAAAGCGGGCTTTAAAGTAGGGTCGATTAAATCGATTGAGATTGCAGATAGAAATGTTTCCGGGAGGATTACCGCTTTGGAGATAATCTCAACGCGCGGGGGCCTTAGAGTTGACGCCAACCGTTTCCGTTTAGCTGTGGGCCCCAACATTATTAGAAGCACAAATTTTACAGTGCAGATTAAAAATAGGCAGGCCTATTTTGACGGGCAGGGCTGGGGCCACGGCGTGGGGATGTGCCAGTGGGGGGCGTTTTTTATGGCGCGGAAAGGTTTTAACGCCGGGCAGATTCTGGGTTATTATTACCCGGAAAGCAAGCTCAAAGATTTTAGCGAAGACTATGAAACTTTCTGATTTCGATTATCATTTGCCTCGCGAGCTGATTGCGCAATATCCCTGCGCAGAAAGAAGCAATTCCCGCCTTCTGGTTTTAGAACGGGCTAAAAAAAGGATTACCCATCGAAGCTTTGCAGATATCGTTGATTACTTTTCTGCGCAAGATTGCCTGGTCTTAAATGATACCCGGGTGATTTGGGCCAGAATGATAGGTAAAAGGGAAATTGTGCACCCACACCCCCGGGGTGTGGGTGGGGGGAAGCAGGAGATTTTTTTCCTGGAAAATTTATCCGACAATACTTATCGGGTTCTGGCTAAGCCGGCAAAGAAATTGACTGTGGGCACAAAAGTATTATTTGAGAACGGCCTTTTTTGGGCCATAGTGCTCGCCGACCAGGGGATGACTAAGGTTATAAAGTTTAGCGCAAACGGCGATGCCCAGGATTTTTGGCGCAAGCTCGGCCGGGTGCCGCTTCCCCCCTATATCAAAAGAGAGCCGGAAGATTTAGATAAAGAAAGGTATCAGACAGTTTATGCCAGGGCCGAAGGCGCAACCGCCGCGGCCACGGCAGGGTTGCATTTTACCGGAGAACTATTAGAGGCTATCGAGGCCCGTGGTGTAAATATTGTTTATTTGACTTTGCATATCAATTATGGCACCTTTGCTCCGGTAAAATTCGAAGATATAAGCGAGCATAAAATGCACAAAGAACGTTTTATTCTGCCCGGAAAGACAAAAGAGACAATTAACGCTGCGCGGGAGAGGGGAAATAAGGTCTTTGCCGTGGGCACAACGTCTGTGCGTGTCCTGGAGACCTGCGCCGGCAGTCAAGGCTGGACGGATTTATTTATCTATCCCCCTTATAGATTTAAGGCAGTCGAGTGTCTTTTGACCAATTTCCATTTCCCTAAATCTACGCTGTTAATGCTGGTAA
>JAHIIS010000050.1 GCA_018899075.1 Candidatus Omnitrophota bacterium
CCCTTTAGATTGGGATATATCTTTGCAAGTAAAAATAATTCCTTTACCAACCGGCGCCTTAATTCATCTTGAAAGTAAAACACCTTAATCAGGCTTATTGCTAAAACATTTAATCTGTCATTAACTTTCCGGATATCCCTGTCTTCAAAACCCAGCCGGTAACGCGCATAGACATTAGCGAAGGCCTGCTGTCTGACAAAATCCATCACGACACCATCCATTCCATAATTTATCTCTTTAAGGAATTTTATAACACGAGAGAGGCTCCTCTTCGTCTTCTCCTTAGAGCCGCGGGCATCTTTAGCGCGGGCATCCGCAACAAGCTCGTTTAACCGCGGGACTCTACCGTGAAAAGCAATAACGCGCGTTAAGCAGGCGAGCGTTTCATAAGGCTCAGCCTTTGTAATAAATCTGTGTTCGCGAATCATTTTTTTTCTTAATTCCAACTCCTGGCGTATGCGCGAATAAGTCTCTTTATTATCTCTCCACAAGGCTTGGCGCGTTACCCCCAGCTTTTCCGCTAAGGAATCCACAGTTAAACCTTCAAGCGTAAAAGTTGTTTTTATAAAACTGAGGGCCATTTCAAAAAGACTGGGCACTTTTGACATTTCCGCGATAACAGCGGGATGTTTTTTGTATCTTAATACGGTAAGATGGCTTACCCCGGCATCTCTGGCTATTTGCCGAAAGCTAGGCCTTATTCTGCCTCTGACTCTGCCTCTGACTTTTCCGCCATTCATTCTGATTGCCGAGATAATCTTCTTAAGAGTATCTTTTTCCTCATCAATAGCATTCTTTAATCTTTGATCGGTTTTTAAATATTCACTTACTATCCATACGCCTAGTCCTGATTTTTCGGATAAGGATACAATAGTCAACCTCTTGCCTTGACTCTTGAGAATTTGTTCTGCCTGTTCAATCTTCATCTTTCTAATCAACATTACTTCATTATTTGCCTGCTTTACAGCTTGCCTTTGCGCCGGTGAAACTGCAGGGGAACTGGAAAAAACATCGCTTATGCCGGAGATTGGGCTGGAACTCCCTTTTTGATCCTCAAAGTTTATATATTTTTTAGCTATTTCAAGACGCTTTTTCCAAACTCCTTTAATGCTGAGGAATCGTTTTCCGGTAAGAGGCGCTTGCGGTTTTAACTGCCGGTATTGAATCATAAAAAGGATTGCCTCAAAAACTAAGCTGTCGTAAAAATAAGAAAGCGCCCATGCCTCCGCGATACTTATTTCCCTAATTAAAGGTTTTTTTGTAATCACTAACTCTTCTTCCCCGCTTGATGTTCTTCTAATCCGAATTAGCCCTAATTCCAGCAAGTAAAGCCTCTTTTCCGCCCGCTTGAGGGCTTTCTTAATCTTTACCCGTATTGTTTCATGGCTGCAGCCATAATTTAAAGCCATCTGCCTTAAAGACTCTTCTTGAGGCTTATAATACGTAATATCTACTGCGTCTGCTTTTTCATTAATACGGTTTTGGGCCTCCTCGCTTAAACTATTCCACAAGCCGCTATAATATTTAAGAATCGCTTTCGCGTAATTAGGGTGGACGATTCTTTTATATTTTTGTTTGCGCCACATGTATAAAATATAAGAAGGAATACGCGTATCCTTTGCTATTTCAATTAATTTGCCTCTGGAAGTCTTTTTAAGCCGCCTGAAAATCTCATTGCAAATAGGAACGGGAACTAAACCGTCTTTCTGCCTGAATAGCCTGCGCACCCATTGCTGTCCTTTTCTTAAAGCAATTTCAAGAAGCTCCTTTTCTTCTTTTTTTACCGGATATATTTCAAAATAATTAAGCAAAGCCTTAAGAAGGAAAGGGTCAACCGGATTGGTATTCTTTTTTCTCCAATTGTAATATCTATGCTGGTAATTTCGTCTCGTAAGTTTAGCGCCGTACTTTAAACTTTTAAACAATCGATTGGGGCTTATTCCTAATTGTTTTCTCCTTTTTTCAATCCGCCTCAAAAATTCCGTAAAAAGTTCCGGTATTTTTTCTTCTTGCAAATTATCTATTGCCGCGGGCTGATTCATTAACTGCTTATTCTGCTCTTTACCTTTAACCGGCGAGCTGGAAGACGGTTGCAAATTTCTCTTAACATTAAAGATTTTC
>JAHIIS010000051.1 GCA_018899075.1 Candidatus Omnitrophota bacterium
AATTGTCGCTAAGACAAATCCGCCATAAAAGCTCAAGCCCCCCCTGTGAAGCATCAATATCTGCTGAGGATGATTAATATAAAATTTTAGATTCTGTAAAACGTAAAGGGCGCGCGCGCCCGAAATTGCCGAGACCGCCAGAATTAGAGAGAGATCCAGTATTTTCTCCGGCGCTAAATCCTGCCGCCGGGCCTCTAACTTTGCCAGGTATGTTGCCACAATAAAGGCTATGGCAACCATCAGACCATAGGAATAAACCTTAAGCGGGCCGAATTGGAAGAGTATGGGATGCATCTTTGTTGTTTAATGCTTTCTTTGTTTAAGCATCTGGAGGATTAACAAGACTGTGCCGATGGTAATGGCGCTATCGGCCACATTAAAGACGGGCCAAATCCGAAAATCTAAAAAATCGATTACGCAGCCAAAGCGTATCCGGTCAATCAGATTACCTATTGCCCCCGCTAAAATCAGAGACAAAAAGACCTGCGCGGGTCTTCCTTTATGAAAAAACTTTTTATAGAAAGCGAAGATAAAAATAATTATTATAACGGAAACGTAAGAAATCCATATGAAGGCAGCGCCCGCAATGTTTTTAGAAAATACACCAAAAGCCACGCCTTTATTGCAGACAAGGCTGATATGAAATATATTTTTTATTACGGGTAAAGATTCACCGGGCTGGAAATTCTTGAAGACGATAAATTTGGTCAGCTGGTCAATAATTAAGACCGGTAAAAGGACGGAAAGGGCTGACATAATCTTAAGACGGCTTTCTCTTTGCTTCTTCTTTTCTCTGGCAATCTATACAGAGGATTGCATGGGGAACAGCCTGTAAGCGTTTACGTCCAATCTCTTTATTGCATTTTGAACATCGGCCATAAATTTTATCTTTTATCCTTCTTAGCGCTTCATCGATTGCGTAAATCACCTTCTGGCTATCGCTGGCAAGGTTTAAAGAAAACTCCCGGTCGTAATTATCCGAAGCCTGATCGGCCATATGGAAAGAATATCCCGAGAGGTCTCCGGAGGCCTCTCTTTGCGATTTGTTTAATGTGTCTTTCGTAAAATTGTTCATTTCGGAAATCAAGTCTTCTCTCTTCTTTAAAAGCAATTTTTTAAATCTCTCTAAATCCTTTTTATTCATCTTGCTCATCTCCTCTTTCTAACACCTCTATGCATCTGCGGCATAATAAAGGGTGTCTGGTATCTTTTCCTACCGAAGGCCGATAATTCCAACACCTCCGGCACTTGGAAAAATTTATCTTCTCTATCTTTATTCCTAAATGCGGGACGTCCGGTCACCTGAGTGTCCCTGCAGAAAAAACCGTCACACGCTCTACGGTAACATCAGAAACAATAAAAATTGAAACAAGCAAATCGAGGTTCCCTTTTAAAAACTGGAAGAGTTCATCTCCCGCTGCATAGAGGCGAACTCTGGCCTCTAAAGAGCTATGGAGGAGCCCTTTTTCTCTCTCGTTTTCGATCGCCTTAAGTGCGGCGCTGCGAAATTCAGCTAACCTCTCCATTTTCTTATCCAGGGCGGGATTAATCCATTTTCGCTCTATCCGGGGCCAACGATGCAAAATAACCGTATGCGTCTCTTCTGCGCCTAAAATCTTAGAAAGGCGCTGCCAGAGCTCTTCAGCCGTAAAGGTAAGTATCGGCGCAAGGGCTTTTGTAAGTGAAGTAAGGAGCTCGCAGATTACAGTCTGCGCTGAACGGCGGGGGAGACTGTTTCTCCCAAAAGTATAAAGTCTGTCTTTTAGGACATCCAGATAAAAAGAAGACATTTCATTCGCGCAGAAATTGTGCAGCCGGCGAAATACCTTATTGTAACGATAATGCTCAAAGTCGCAGGTTACATCCGTTAACAATCGCGCAAGAGTTGATAGCGCCCATTTGTCTATCTCCCAAAGCTCGCTGTATTTTACTTTCTTCTCAGGGCTGAAGTCGTAAAGGTTGCCTATAAGAAAACGCAGAGTGTTGCGAATTTTTCGATAAGCATCGGCGACGCCGGTTAAAATCCCGGGGGAAATCCTTATATCGTCGGCGTAATCACAAGAAGCAACCCATAGCCTCAATATCTCTGCGCCATATTCTTGAATTATCTCCTCAGGCGTTATCACATTGCCCCGGGATTTGGACATCTTTTTGCCTTCCCCATCCACCACAAAGCCGTGGGTTAACACCTTAAGGTAGGGGGCCTTGCCTGTTAAAGGGATGGAAGTCAAAAGGGCGGTCTGAAACCACCCGCGATGCTGGTCGCTTCCTTCGAGATAAAGCGATGCCGGGAACCTGAGTTCCTTATATCTGGCAAGAACCGCCTGGTGACTGATGCCGGAATCAAACCAGACATCGATAATGTCCTCTTCTTTAACAAACTCTTCTCCTTTGCAGGCAGGGCAACGGAGTTTCTTGCCTGAAAGTTCATCCACGCTTTTAGTAAACCAGGCGTCTGTTCCGAGGTTTGAGACAATCCGGGCAACCCGCTCCATTATATCCGCTCGCAAGACTGCTTTTGCGCAACTTTTACAATAGAAGACAGGGATGGGCACGCCCCAGAATCTCTGCCGGGAAAGACACCAGTCGGGCCTGGTCCCGACCATACTCGAGATGCGGCTTTGGCCTCCTTCGGGAATCCATTGAACATCTCTGATAACCTTTAATGCCTTCTTCCTTAAGTTCTTGTGGTCAACATTAATAAACCATTGCCTGGTGCTTCTCGTAATCAAGGGAGTTTTACATCTCCAGCAGTGAGGGTAGGAATGCAGTGTCTCTGTCGCGTAAAGCAAAGATTCATTTTTTCTCATCTTAGCTATAATCGGCTCATTGGCCCCAAAGACCTCAAGGCCGGAAAACTCTCCGCAGGTTTCGTCAAACCTGCCCTTTTCATCTACCGGCATTATCATCGGCAGTTTATATTTCAATCCCGTCAAATAGTCTTCCTGGCCATGCCCGGGAGCAGTGTGTACGCAGCCTGTCCCCTCCCGGTTAGAAACATAGTCAGCCAGAACCAGCCTCGAGGTGCGCTTAAGGAAGGGGTGCTTTGCTTCCATATTTTCTAAATCCTCGCCTTTAACCTCGCCAATTTTTTTGTAATCTTTAATCCCGCTCTGGCGCATTACATTGTCCACCAACTCCTCAGCCAAAATCAAAGTCTGCCTGCCCCTGCCCTGCTGAAAAATCTCTATAATACTATACTTAAATTCCGGATGAACAGCGACCGCAACGTTAGACATAAGGGTCCAGGGCGTTGTCGTCCAGATGAGGAAATAGATATTTTCTGGTTTCAAAGCTTCTTTAATCTTTTCTGAATCTAATAACTTGAACTTTACATAGATAGACGCAGAGCGGCGCTCTGTATATTCCACTTCTGCCTCGGCCAAAGCAGTCTCGCAATTTATACACCAATTAATCGGTTTAAGGCCGTGGTAGATATATTTGGCTTTCGCCAGCTTCGCGAAAACCCGGATAATCTCAGCCTCGTAAGCAAAATCCAAAGTCAAATATGGCCTCTGCCAATCGGCAATCAGGCCCAGCCTCTTAAACTGCTCTCTCTGGAGTTCTACAAATTTAAGCGCAAAATCTTTTGCCTTTTTTCTAAATTTCACCCTATCAATCTCGTGTTTTGTAATACCCAATTCCTTAAAAAGCTGATGCTCCACGGGAAGGCCGTGGCAGTCCCAGCCGGGAATAAAAGGCACATCAAATCCCCGCATAATCTTATATTTAACCACGAAATCTTTAAGAATCTTGTTCAGGGCATGACCGATGTGGATATTGCCGTTGGCATAAGGGGGACCGTCATGCAATATAAATTTAGGCAGGCCGATTGATCTCTTTCTAATTAAGCCGTATATATCAAGGCTCGCCCAGAGATTTAACATCCGGGGTTCAAGCTCTGTGAGCCTGGCCTGCATAGGAAGGTCTGTTCTGGGTAAGTTTAAGGTGTCTTTATAGTTCATGTTTCAGCAATGATAAACTCTAAATCCGAAATTAGATGTATTTCCCAATAATAATATCCAGTCTCTTCCTGGCTTCAGCAGAAATCTCTTCAGGAGATGTAATGATAGCGTCTTTTAAAGCTTGCGCGCAAGGACAATCTCTTTTTTGGGGTATTTTGGTAATAGCCGATTTAATTAGTTTCCTGGCGTTTTGAATATTTTTGCGCATATTCTGAATAATTAAATCGACGCTGACTGTCTCTTCTTTTGCGTGCCAACAATCATAATCAGTAACCATAGCCAGGCTCGCATAGCAGATTTCCGCCTCCCGCGCAAGCCTTGCCTCGGGCATATTGGTCATCCCGATTACATCCATTCCCCAGCTTTTATAAAGATATGATTCCGCCCGGGTGGAAAAGGCCGGCCCTTCCATATTCAGATAGGTTCCTTTGGGATGAATGGTCAAGCCAAGTCCTTCTGCGGCCTCAAAAAGCGTCTCCGACAATACAGGGCAGGTGGGCTCGGCAAAACCTATGTGCGCCACAACACCCTGGCCAAAAAAGGTAGTCTTGCGGGCCTGATTTGTGCGGTCAACGAACTGGTCGGCAAGCACGAAATCCTGCGGCTTTACTTCCTCTTTAAGGCTGCCTACAGCAGAGACAGAAATAATCCTTTCTACGCCCAATTTTTTCATTGCGTAAATGTTGGCCCGG
>JAHIIS010000052.1 GCA_018899075.1 Candidatus Omnitrophota bacterium
AGAGCTGCCAATCTTTGTACCAAGACAACTTGCTGTAAAGATACCACCGCCTGCTCTGAAGCTGCCACTGTTTATACCACTCTTCATCCTCCAATATCTTAATTAAGTCGAGAACAGCTGCTTTGGCTAAGGGGCCAAATTCTCTCAAGGCCAAGACTGCTGCTTTACAAACTCGCCAGTTCTTATCTTTTAATTTTAAGGCTTTTTTAAGGGCTGCTACAACCTTCTCTGCATAAGCGTCTTGGGCAGAAAACTTAAGCTTTCCCAAAATCTGACAAATGCCTATACAAATCTGCCAGCCTCCGGGAATTTTTGAGGCCTTTTCCAATGCCTCAAGCAAAACGGGAGTAATGGATTTGCCTTTTTTGATTAAAAGCTCATCGGCCAATAGGCGTTTAGCCTCAATTCTTGAGCCTAATTGTTCTATTAAATAAGGAACAGTCTTTTCTTTGGCAATAGAAGAATCTTTCAAGTCTACCGAATGGGCAATATCTATGCCGGCAAAACTAGGAACGGGAAATAAAAGCTTAAGAGCAAATCCTCCAGCAATTGCCGTAATAATTCTGACAAATTTCCTGCGGCCTCTTTTAATTTCCATTACCGGGCTGGAGGTAGTATAATTTACTGCCACTCTATTGCGGCCAGCCTCTTTAGCCTCATACAGCGCCTTATCTGCCCTTGTTATAAGCTGCTCTATCTCTTCTTCATTTCTATATGCTAAGCCCTTATTAACAAACATACTCACGCCCAGGCTGACAGTTACCTTAATTACCTTGCCTTTATCAAGAACTATTTGGATTTCTTCCATTGTTTTTCTTATTCTCTCAGCAACCTCTCTAGCCCTCTTTATTTCTGTCAACGGCAAAATAATCACAAACTCTTCTCCACCATACCTTGCTACTATATCTCCCCCCCTTACTGCATTCTTTAAAATTTTGGCTACCGCCCGAAGAGCTTTATCCCCGTTTGGATGCCCATATATATCGTTTACCTTTTTAAAGTGATCTATATCAAGCATAACCAAGGATATACTACGGCCTTTATGTCTAAGTACGTTCGCCATTACTTTCTTAATTTCTCTGTCAAAGAATCTGCGATTGTATAAATTGGTCAGTCCGTTTATAGACTCGCGCCTGTGCAGTTGCGATAAAACGGCGCAAGACATCTCATTTATAAGCCTTGAGGTGTCGATAATGTCGTTGATGCCTCCATCGCTTAAATCTGCTAAGCGCAAAAGAGATAGATTCTGCTCTTTTCTCTTTCTATTCTTCTCCCAATTGGTAATCAGGAATACATCTACTATTGGTTTTTCTGCCTCAATAAACAAGAAAAGCATCTCTTTAACATTTTTGGCTCCATAATTTTTGGCGTCTTCACCAAAATTTGTCGCAAAACAACAAACAGGCAATAACCTCCTATCAAAAATATGCAGCCCTGATAAGTTACCATTTCTAATAATCCATTTCCACCCAAGATAGCCGGCCTTTTTGGATACCTTTTCTTGCCTGAGTAAAAATTCAATTAATTTCCTCTTAGCTGCTTCATCTCTGCTAAAATAGAGTCCGAAAATGCGGGCAATCCACCGTTTTTCGCTTCCTTTTTTTGCTGCCGCCCAATCCTGAAAAGAAGACTTACGTTTCATATTCGGCGACTGGCCGGTGCATTTCCACTCTTCGTTTGCTATATTCAAGCCATATTTATAAAAACCGGCGGCCGGCTTAAGAAGCCCGGCTAATGCCTTAATTTCAATAGAAACAACTTCTTGTTTATTATTAGCTTTGTCTAAGGCACGTATCATATCCAATAAGACAGCGCCTATGCGTTGTTTAAACTCTCCTACAACCGATTTGCCATTTTCAATATCTTCCTGAACCGGCGAGCTTGTGAAAGCATCGATTAGGCCTTCTGCAATACGCGGATAAGAAAAATACTTTCTTGCTTTTTCTAAGTTGTGCCGCACTATTTTCTCCCTAACTTCAGGATTATCAAGCACTTCTATCATTTGTTTAATAGCTTTATCTGAAACTTGGTCAAGGCCGGGCAAAACATCACAATCAATCAAAGGTACAGCAAGCGCCTGAGCCTCAGAGATATCTGTAGTTTCTATACCCCATATGCCTTTAGAACGTATATCCTCTACCCATACTTTATGG
>JAHIIS010000053.1 GCA_018899075.1 Candidatus Omnitrophota bacterium
CGAGCAGCTCGGGTACCTTTTAAACTGGTTCAGGGACATTTTAATCTTTAAAACGGGCCTGCCCGCGTCTAACATTATAAATGCCGACAGGATTGAAGGAATAAAGTCGCAGGCGGGGCTGTTTAGCCTTAAGGAGTTAGAGCAAATTATAGGTAAGATAGACCAGGCGCATAGACTGATTGAACAGAGTGTTAATCGAAAGCTCGCCCTTGAGGTAGTGCTAAGAGGAATAGCCGGATGCAGGAAGTAGTTTTAGTTAGAATCAGGGAAGGCAAAAGACTTGTCTATTTCAGTATAAAGGAGCTGCCTCCGCGCGCGGGTATAAGGCACATCTTTCACCCGGGCCCAAGGGGCGCGCAGGCGCCGCATCTTGAACCGGCGCATTTAAAAAAGGTTAAAGCCGGGGATTATGTGATAGTTGAAGCCGAAATAGGCAGGGAATACGGCCAGGTTATTTCCGAAGCGGAATTAGTTCCGGAGACGGAAATCGAAGCGCCTTTGCGCAGGGTCATCAGAATTGCTACAAGAGAGGACCTGCGCCAGATTCAGGAGAATAAAAAGAAGACAAAAGAGGCGATGGGCATTTGCGCAGAAAAGATAGCGGAGCATAAGCTGGATATGAAACTTGTGGACGCAGAACATTCTTTTGACCGCAGCAAATTTATTTTTTATTTTACCGCCGAGGGCAGAGTCGATTTTCGGGAACTGGTCAAGGACCTGGCGCGCCAGTTTCGCGTCAGGATTGAATTGAGGCAAATAGGGGTGCGCGATGAGGCTAAGATATTCGGCGGCTACGGCCTCTGCGGGCGCGTGCTTTGCTGCAAAAGTTTTTTAAAGGATTTCGAGCCGGTAACTGTGCGCATGGCCAAAGACCAGAACCTGCCTTTAAACCCTTCAAAGATTTCCGGCGTTTGCGGAAGGCTGATGTGCTGTCTGGGTTATGAATATCAGGTTTATAAAAGTCTTCTGCGCGGCTTACCCAAACAGGGCGAAACGGTCAATACAAAAGAAGGCAAGGGCAGGGTAGTCAGCGTTAATCCGTTAAAAAGGGCCGTTAGAGTAGAAGTAGGCGAGGAAGGAAAGCAGATAGAACTCTCTTATCCCCTGCCATGAAAAAGAAATTTTATATTACCACCCCCCTTTACTATGTAAATGCCGAGCCGCATATCGGCCACTCCTACACCAATATAGCCAGCGATTGTATTGCCCGGTATAAAAGACTTAAGGGTTGCGAGGTCTTTTTTCTCACCGGCACAGACGAACATGGGCAGAAAGTAGCGCAGGCGGCGCGGGCAGCAAATTTAAGCCCCGAGGATTTTACCAACCGGATTGTGCCTCGTTTTGTAAGCGTCTGGAAAAAGCTTGCCATCTCTTACGACGACTTCATTCGCACCACAGAAAAAAGACACAGCGACGCAGTTTGCGAGGTCTTAAAGATATTATTTAAGAAAAAAGACCTCTATTTAGGAAAGTACGAAGGCTCCTATTGCACGCCCTGCGAGACCTTCTGGGCCGCCGCGCAGGTCAAAGATAGACTTTGCCCGGATTGCCGGCGCCCCGTCGAGAGAATTTCGGAAGAAAACTATTTCTTTAAAATGTCCAAATACCAGCCGTGGCTAATCAGGCATATTAAATCGCACCCGGACTTCCTCCTGCCTTCCTCGCGCAGGAACGAGGTATTAAGTTTTCTGGAGGGCCCTTTATCTGATTTATGCATCTCCCGGCCCAGACAGAGGCTGTCCTGGGGGATACCCCTGCCTTTTAGCCGCAATCACACCACCTATGTCTGGTTCGATGCTTTGACGAACTATATTAGCGCGCCGGGATTCTTTTCCGATAGCAAAAGGTTTAAAAAACTCTGGCCGGCCGATATCCAGATAATAGGTAAAGATATCTTGAGGCATCACGGGGTGTATTGGCCGATTATGCTTCGCGCTCTCGGCCTTGCGCCGCCGAAAACTATTTTTGCTCACGGCTGGTGGAAGCTCGGCGACGTAAAGATGTCCAAGTCCCGGGGCAATATCGTTGACCCGGAAGCCGTAACTGCAAATTTCGGGACAGATGCCTTCCGCTACTTTCTACTAAGAGAGGTCCCTTTCGGGCTGGATGGCACATACAGCGAAAAGGCTTTAGTCGGCCGCATCAACAGCGATTTGGCCAATGACCTGGGCAATCTGCTCAACCGTTCGCTTACAATGATAGAGAAGTACTTTCAAGGCAAAGTGCCTGAGGCCCTGCAGGAAGACCCCTTTGATAAACCTTTACTATCACAGGCAGGAGAGTTGCCGGAAAAGTATTTCCGGGCAATGGAGCGTTTAGCGTTTGGATTGGCCCTGGATTCGATCTGGGGCCTGATTAACGCGGCAAACAAATATATTGAGGATGTCAAGCCCTGGCATTTGGCGAAACAGAAGAAGTCCGCAAGGCTTGGTGCGGTAGTTTATAATTTAGCCGGAATTTTAAGGCTGGTGGCGATTTTAATCTACCCCTTTATTCCCGAAACCTCATCAAAAATGCTCAAACAGCTGGGCCTGGAGATAAAGTTAGAGCAGGCAACTTTTAAAGATTTGCTTGCCGGCGGGCGTTTTCCGCCGGGCACCAGAATCAATAAAGGTCAACCGCTTTTTCCCCGGATAGCGTAATATGTTAAGAGATTTTATCAATAAAGAGAGAGTGTATGTATTGATGCTCTCCTTCATCCTCTTGTTTAATGCCCTTCTCATCTTTTCGGAAAAGATTCCCGGGCTTGCGGAAAGTTTTCTCGAAAAAAAGGCTTTTAAATCCCGCTTGTCTGAGAAAGAAGCCGGGGCTGAGTTTAGCCTGAAGGTAGATAAAAAGATATCGTGGGAGGAGGTTTTAGAAAAGAAGGGACGAATTGCTCTTATAAATATGCTGGGTTTTCTGGTTCTTTCCGTCTTTTCTTTAGGCCTTTTTTTGGATATTCGTATCCTGACGGCCAGAGTCAAAAAAAGAGAGATTTTCAAAACCCGGGGTGAGCATTTGCGGGTTAAGTGGGGAATCGGGGATATCTTCAAGTTAGCGATAATATTTGTTTTTCTGGGATATA
>JAHIIS010000054.1 GCA_018899075.1 Candidatus Omnitrophota bacterium
CGAATTGACACAAAATCAAACTCAAGACGCCGCTGCCCTGCGTAACTGCCGCGGTCGATCTTATAGACGAAGCCCTTCTCCAGAATCTCCGCCAGACACTGAAACCAGGCATCGTCCAAATCAAAGGCCTCAATATAAACAGGCTGCAGCCTTCTGTCTTTTTGCTCCCGGCTCATCTTTTATTATGTTTTATCGGGGTTACAGATAAGAGTGGTTTTTCAGGAAGCCCGCATAATCTTTTACTGCTTCGTTAAACCCGGAAAATTTATGGTTTATGCCGGCGTTTTCCAACTTTCCTAAATCCGCCTGAGTATAATACTGATACTTGTCTTTTATAGATTGCGGCATATCGAAATATTCGATGCTGGCCGGCATATCCAATGCCGAAAATATAGCGCGGGCCAACTCGTTCCAGGTGCGGGCGCATCCTGTGCCCACATTAAATATCCCCGTCTTTTTAGGGTGCTCGATAAAATAATAGACTATATCCACGGCATCTTTTACGTATATAAAATCCCGCTTTTGCTCGCCGTCGGCATAATCTTCTCTGTAAGACTTAAACAGCCTTATCTTTCTTTCTTTCACTATCTTATCAAAGGATTTGGCAATCACGCTCATCATCTCGCCCTTGTGATATTCGTTGGGGCCGAAGACATTGAAAAATTTAAAGCCGGTCACTTTATTTTGCAGACGGTTTCTGAGCAGCCAAAGGTCGAAAAGCTGCTTGGAATAGCCGTAGATGTTTAAGGGTTTAAGGTTCAATGTAACCTCATCTTTGTCCGAGAAACCCTCATTGCCCAAACCGTAAGTTGCGGCGGAAGAGGCGTAAAGGAAAGGAATTCTATGCCTTAAAGCGAATTTGGCGAGCGCCTTTGAATACTCATAATTATTTTTAATCATATATGTGGCGTCAGTGCAAGTAGTGGAGGTGCAGGCGCCGAAATGCACTATGGCGCCTATATTTTTGTCGATTTTGTCTTCGAGGACTAAGTTTAGAAAATCGTCTTTTTCGATATAGTCCTTGAAATGCTTACCCGCAAGGTTGCGCCATTTCAAGGAGTCTCCCAAACGGTCAACGACCAGGATGTCGGATATGCCCTTTTGGTTCAGTTTCCACAAAAGGCAGCTGCCGATAAACCCCGCCCCGCCTGTGACTATTATCTTCATTTCTATCGGTCTCCTTAATCCTTTCCTTTTTTGGTTTAGCTTTTAGCAACACTTTAAGCTTTAACAGGAACCGCTTTGACCGGATTTAGAGAATTATCGGGAGGAAAACGGTTCTCTGAGCAATGGTATAATAACCTAACTAAATCAAGATGTCAAGGGCTTAAAATCGCAAGATTAGATTCAAAAGGCCGCCGACAACGACGGCAGTAACAACCATCAGAGCCGCACTTTTAAACATATCTCTTGCACCCAGCTCCTTTAGCAATACCATAAATGTGGCCACGCAGGGAAAATATATCGCCAGGACTGTGCAGCCAATAACCAGCTGTTTAGTGGGCAAATTCAAGGGCCCGAGCATTCCGATGGCCACGTCTTTTCTTAAAAAACCCACCAGCAATGCCGAGATGGCCTCTTTCGGCAGGCCCCAGATGTTTTGCAAAATCGGGCTAAAGAGACGGGCTAAAAAATCGATTACATTTAGCGCATGCAATATATTGACGAATAAAATACCAATGAGCACATAAGGGAGCGCCTCTTTTAAGAAACTCGATAGGCGCATACTCAATTTTTTAAGCACGGCAAACAGCTGGGGAAGCCGATACGGGGGAATCTCCACTAAAATCTCCGGGCTTCTTCCTTTTAGAATCTTATTTAAGAGCAGGCCTTTAACCACAAAGACTAAAAACAGGGTACCGAAAATTACCCCTAAGAATTGGCCTCCGCGCCCGCCCACCAAACCGACAATCATGGCAATCTGGGCCATACAGGGGACAGCGACAGCCATAAGCGTCGCAGCGATAAATTTTTCCCGGCGCCCTTCCAGAATCCGGGTTGCCAGCGCCCCCGGCACATTACATCCTAAACCCAAAATTATAGGAATAATTGCGAATCCGTGAAGCCCCACGTGGTGCATCAGATTATCCGTCATTACCGCAAAGCGGGGAAGATAGCCGGAATCTTCCCAAAGCCCCAGGATTAGATAGAAACTGAAAATATAAGGAAGGATCATCCCTAAAGGGACATAGAGCCCGGTAGTTAAGAGGCCGAAAGAGATGCCAAAATCGATTTCGCCATTAATCAGCTCACCGATTAAAATATGGTGAATCAGGCCTGCGCCGCCCAAAAAGGCGCTTAATTTATACATCAGGGGCAACCACGCTCCTCTGAATAAGGGCTCGAACACGCCGTTAATCAATCCTTCACCAAAAAAGCGGATGAGCCAAAAAGAAAAAAATACCACCAGAACCCCGACCAAAAGGCTCCAGAAGGGCTTAATCGATAAATCTGCCAGGCGTTCCAAAAAGGTGTGGTGCCTGTGCGTGAGCCTTTGCACTTCGCCGATAATCAGGCCAATCTCATCCCAGCATTTTTCTGCGCTGCAGGGAGGCTTTTTGGGGGCGCGCGCCTCGGGTATCCGCTCAATCAATTGCCTTATTCCCTCGCCTGTAAGCCCGCACGTAGGCACAACAGGAACGCCGAGAATCTCTTCCAGTCTTTGCACATCGATATTTATTCCTTTATGAGCGGTATCGTCCCACATATTCAAGGCAACAATTACAGGTATGTGGCGCTGCAAAAGCTCAAGCGTTAAATAGAGATTCCTTTCCAGATTCGTAGCGTCAACTATATTAATCACCAAATCGCCCTGCCCCAACATCTTTACCGCTATTTCTTCCGCCCGGCTTGTGGGGTGGAGGCTATAACTGCCCGGGACATCAATGACTACGGGCCTCTCAGTTCCAACCTTCATATACCCCTGCATAAACTCTACTGTCGTGCCGGGATA
>JAHIIS010000055.1 GCA_018899075.1 Candidatus Omnitrophota bacterium
CTGGATTAAAAAGCTCGTTGCGCAAATCGCCGCTCTAATTGATAAAAATACAGAGGTGATTTTAGTTACTTCCGGCGCCATTGCGGCAGGGATGGGAATGCTGCGCTTGGATTCAAGGCCGAAGCTCCTGCCCCAGCAACAAGCTGCAGCTGCCATTGGCCAAAGTCAGCTAATGAGAATCTACGACACCTTTTTTAGACATTACGGGCAGCTCAGCGCGCAAGTCCTTCTTACCCGTGATGATTTGAGCAACCGTAAAAGATACCTTAATGCAAAAAATACTCTTTTCACGCTCCTATCTTATAATGTAGTTCCCATTATCAATGAAAATGATACTGTTTCGGTAGATGAAATAAAATTTGGCGACAACGACAGGCTCTCAGCCTTAGTAGCAGCCCTTGGGCAAGCCGACTTGCTGGTTATTCTTTCCGACGTCGACGGTCTTTACGCTGAGAGGAATGTAATTTCGGTAGTGGAAAGGATTAGCCCTGAGATTGAAAGGCTGGCCGGCGCAGCTGCAGGCAGAGTGGGCACGGGGGGTATGGCCAGTAAAGTGGAAGCCGCCAAAATATGTTGCGCAACGGGGCTTGGCTGTATTGTTGCCAACGGAAAAACCCCCGGTATTTTGTCCAGGATATTAGACGAACAAGATATCGGCACGTTATTTCTTCCCAGAAAAGAACAGCTGGTTGCAAAAAAGAGATGGATTGGATTTGGCGCTAAGGTTGTGGGTAAACTTTTTGTGGACGAGGGAGCAAAACAGGCGCTGACCTTGAAGAAGAAAAGCCTGCTTGCCAAAGGAATAATCGGCCTTGGCGGCACTTTTGCAGTGGGAGATATGGTGAGTATTTTAGATATTAAGAATCAAGAGTTTGCCCGCGGCCTGGTGAGTTATTCATCGGAAGAACTGGCCAAAATCAAAGGCCAAAAGAGCGAGCGAATCGAAACGCTCCTGGGTTATAAATATTACGATGAGGTTGTTCACCGGGACAATTTGGTGATACTTTAAAGCAAAAAGTAAATGAGTATTAAACAAAAGATTATCAAGATAGCGAAAGAAGCCAAAGATGCCTCGAGAATCTTACCCGGCGTGTCTGCAGAGGTTAAGAATAAGACCTTAATATCTATGGCTGATAGTTTGGTTAAAAATGCCCGGAGTTTAATTCGGGCAAACAAAAAGGACCTTTACGAGGCAAAGAAGCAGGGTGCGATAAGCGCCTTTCTGGATAGATTGGCGCTTAATGAGAAACGCATTGCCCGGATGAGCGAATCACTTAAAGCCATTGCCGCTTTACCGGACCCTGTGGGCAAGGTAATCCGAAGCACCAGACGCCCCAACGGCTTATTAATCAAAAAGGTAAGGGTGCCCATAGGCGTAATTGCAATTGTTTATGAGGCCCGTCCCGGCGTTACAAGTGACTGTATCGGGCTTTGTTTAAAGTCAGGCAATGCCGTAATTCTGCGCGCAGGTAAAGAGGCAATTAATTCAAACCTCGCCATATTTAAGGTCCTTCGCAGGTCTTTAGTCAAGTATAAATTGCCCGAAGCAGCAGTTAATCTGCTCAAGGTTACTGATAGGAAAGCAGTAGATTGCCTTTTGGGTTTAAAAGGCTTTATAGATTTAGTTATACCGCGGGGCGGAGAGAGCCTGGTCAGGCTGGTTGAGAAGAAATCCAGGGTCCCGGTGATTAAGCACTATAAAGGCATCTGCCATATTTATGTGGACAGTGAGGCAAATTTGTCTCTGGCGCGCAAGGTAGCCTTCAACGCGAAGTGTCAGCGCCCCGGCGTCTGCAATGCTATGGAGACTCTCCTGGTCCATCAGGGAGTTGCCGGGACGTTTCTGCCGGTAATGATTAAAGATTTGCAAGCCGCCGGCGTAGAGATAAGAGGCGATATGCGGGTGCGCAAGATAGCGGAAACAGTTAAGAAAGCCAAAGAAAAGGATTGGTCGACGGAATATCTGGATTTAATTTTATCCGTAAAAGTTGTGTCCGGGTTGGGCGGGGCAATAGAGCACATTAACCGCTATGGCTCCGGGCATTCCGACGCTATAATTACAGAGAATCGCGCAAAAGCGATGGAATTCTTGAATAAAGTAGACAGCGCCTGCGTTTACGTTAATGCCTCGACGAGATTCACCGACGGATACGAATTTGGTTTAGGCGCGGAAATGGGCATTAGCACGGATAAACTGCACGCCCGCGGGCCGATGGCATTAGAAGAGCTGACCACTTATAAATATGAAATATTCGGCAGGGGGCAGGTTAGGACTTGACCATGGCAAAATCTAAACGGATTGGTATACTGGGCGGGACCTTTAATCCTATCCATATGGGCCATCTGGTCCTGGCGGAGCAGGCAAGGGGCCTTCTGCGTTTAGAAAAAGTAATATTTATTCCAACTAATCTCCCGCCGCACAAAAGGGTAAGTTCACTTGCGCCCGCGCAGGAGAGGTATCATATGGTCGCTA
>JAHIIS010000056.1 GCA_018899075.1 Candidatus Omnitrophota bacterium
GCATAGAGTTCATAAGAGCTATTTTGTCAGAATCACAGAAGCAACGGCATATTTACGGGTATGAGAAGCGCTGATAATTATTTGTCCGAGTTTGCGCCTCTCCTTAACTTGTTTAAAATTACCATAAAGATTGACATAAGGCCTGCCGCTTCTATCGTTGGAAACCTCGATATCTTTCCAGCTGCCCAGATATTTTTTCCTATAGTCGCTAAAGGCCTTAATTAAGGCCTCTTTTATGGCAATGCGCGCAGCTAAATGTTCCGCTGTAGACCTCTTGGCATTTGCATAAGCCAATTCTTTTTCAGTAAAGACCTTATTTAGAAATCTATTCTTCCACTTATCTTTTAAGGCCTGAACTCTCTCTACTTCAACTATGTCTATGCCGCTGCCTATGACCATAGTTCCTCTCCTCGTCATTGCGAGAGAGCGAAGCGACCGAAGCAATCTCAAGAGGGGATTGCTTCGCCCCTTCGGGGCTCGCAATGACGTAGCAAGGCAAGCATCTCTTTCACCGCATTTTCTAAACCGCTAAAAACTGCACGAGCGATTATCGAGTGACCGATATTCAACTCCTCGATGCCGCCAATTTCTACAATCTGTTTTACGTTTTCGTAATTCAAGCCGTGGCCGGCGAAAACTTTCAGAGAAAGGCCGCGCGCAAATCTCGCACTGCGCAAAAGGTTTTGCAGTTCTATCTCGGTCTCTGTTAAAGTAGCGGCATTGGCGTATCTTCCTGTATGCAATTCAATACATTCAACCCCTGCCTGTTTTGCCGCCTCTACCTGTGGCTCTTCGGGGTCGATAAAGAGGCTTACCGGTATACCGGCCGAGCTTAAAGTTTTAACCACCCGGCTGATGGTTTTCCGGTTTGCGATTACATCCAGCCCTCCCTCGGTGGTAATTTCTTTCCTTCGTTCAGGAACCAACGTAGCCTGGTCGGGCTTCATTCTCAAGGCAACGCCGACTATTTCTTTTGCGCAAGACATCTCAAGATTTAGTTTAGTTTTCACAATTTTGCGTAAGTTCTTCACGTCCTCATCGTTAATATGGCGCCTGTCTTCGCGTAAATGACAGACAATGCTGTGGCAACCGGCCAAAGAGCATATCCTGGCAGCAACGATCGGGTCGGGGGCTCCTCCTCCTCTTGCCTGCCGAAGAGTAGCAACATGGTCGATGTTCACGCCCAACTTCATTTATTTTCTCCAACAGCATTTTGAATTAGCATGGCTAAAGAATCGGCGACACGGGAAACTTCAGGCAGGCAGCGCCCCTCGACCATTATCCTGGCCAACTTTTCCGTCCCTGAATATCTGACCAATATCCGGCAGGCCTCCCCCAGCTCTTTTTGGCAGCGTTTAATTGTATCGTTTAATCCGGGAATTTCTTCAAGGGGCCTTTTTTCTTTCACCCTTACATTTACCAGAGTTTGAGGAAACTTCCGTAAATCTCCGCTAAGTTCACTCAGGCGTTTCTTTGTTTTAAGCATCACCTGGATTAACTCAAGAGCTGCGATTAAGCCGTCGCCTGTAGTTGTGCGCTCCAGAATAATGATATGGCCCGATTGCTCTCCGCCCAGATTAGCTTTAGTCTTAAGCATCTCCTCTAAAACATATTTGTCGCCCACCTCGGTCCTGACCATCCGGATGCCCTGGTTCTGTAAATATAATTCCAGCCCTATATTACTCATCTGAGTGCAAATCACCGAATTCCCGGTTAGCCTGTTCTGCTCAAGGAAGTGCCGGCTTAAAACAGCCAGAATATGGTCTCCGTCTAAAATATTGCCTTTTTCATCGGCAACGATTACCCTGTCACCGTCCCCGTCGAAGGCTATTCCTATATCTGCCCTATGTCGCAGGAGCTCTTCGGCCATCGCTTGAGGGTATAGTGTTCCGCAATTTACATTTATGTTTTTCCCGTCCGGCTCGCTATTTATAGCTACTACGTCCGCCCCCAATTCCCGCAAAGCCTGGGGCGCAATTTTAGAAAATGAACCAAAAGCGCAATCAACAACAACTGTAAGGCCTGATAATCTCAGGCCCCCTAAA
>JAHIIS010000057.1 GCA_018899075.1 Candidatus Omnitrophota bacterium
CAGCAGACTCATAATCTGTTGGTTCAAGGTTCGAATCCTTCTACGCCCACCAGATTATCCGCCTACGCCCACCATCCGCAGAAAATCCTTCTTTACACTACCCCAAAAATCTGGTATTATAAAGCCTACCTTAAGCTATAAACTATAAACCAAGCAGGGGCCCATAGCTCAACGGTTAGAGCAGCAGACTCATAATCTGTTGGTTCAAGGTTCGAATCCTTGTGGGCCCATCATAAGTCGCTAGTATCTAGTCGCTAGTATTTAGTAAAAGATGGAAAACAAAAAGGATTTTAACTAGATACAAGATACGAGCGACGAGCGACTATAGAATGGAAATGATTCAGGAAGGGATAAATACTTTAATTAAACTGCAAAAAATCGATGCCGGAATCTACAAGTTGAAGGAAAAAAAGGCTTGTAAACCGGCGCAAAAGCAGACTCTAAAAGAGGCATTCGCCCGGGAAGAGCAGGCCTTAAAAGACAAAGGGAATAGCCTCAAGTCCCTGCAGCTTGCGAGAAAAGAACGCGAAATAGACATGGAGACCAAAGAAAAGGAGATTAAGAAATATCAGACACAACTTTTACAAATCAAGACCAATAAGGAATACCTGTCTTTGCAAAAAGAGATTGGAGGCCTGAAAGCAGATAACGCCGTCCTGGAAGACGATATCTTAGAATCGATGGAAAAGATAGATAAGGTTAAAGCGGAAATTGCCGAAGAAAAAGAAAAATTAGCCGCTGAAGAGAAAAAGTTAAAAGAAGAAATAGGAAAAATCGACCGGGAAATCAGGGGCATAGATGAAAGAATATCTTCCTTAGACAAAGAAAGAAGTCAACTTTGTTCTAATGTTGAAAAGGCTTTGCTCGCCCGGTATGAGAGAATACTCAAGGCGAAGCAGGGCTTGGCCCTGGTTCCTCTTGTCGGCGAATCCTGCGGCGGGTGCCATCGGGTTTTGCCTCCCCAGGTAATTAACGAAGTCAGAATGAAAGACAAAATAATAACTTGTGGGTTTTGCGCCCGCCTTTTATACTGGCCGGAGTAAAATTATGGGAGAGAAGGGATTCTTTATTTATATTGATGGAGCCGCGCGCGGTAATCCGGGAATTGCGGGAATCGGGATAATTATTAAAGACGGACAGGGCCGCAAGATAAAACAACTCTATAAATATATTGGCGAGGCTACCAATAATATTGCCGAATATACAGCCCTTGTTTATGGCTTACAGGAGGCGCTTATCCTTGGGCTTAAAGATGTAGTTGCTTGTTCAGACAGCGAACTCCTGGTTAAACAATTAAACGGTGAATACAGGGTTAAGAATTCTAATTTAAGGCCGTATTATGAGCAGTTTTTGCATTTAAAGACCGGTTTTAATAGATTGGAAATAAAGCAAATCGGACGGGAAGAAAACAGAGAGAGCGACAAACTGGCCAATAAGGCCGTTGATTCAAGGGTTGACAGCAGCCTTAAGTCAGCAGAATAACAAAAGTAACTCGTAATTTATGGTATAGAATTTCAAAACATCAGATACCACTGAAAATTGCACCAAAGTTATTGTCGAAGGCAATTTTCTTGCTAATTACTAAAAATAAGAGGGTAGAGCGGATGGCCGCTGGCTCCCGCTGGGGGCGAGAGGAAAGTCCGAGCTCCAAAGGGTGAGCGTAGTGGGTAACGCCCATCGTCCCCGCTGTTTCGTTTTGCTTCGCAAAGCGAAACAAAACGGTGGGGATAGGATTAGAGCCACAGAGACAACAACTCATCCAAAAAAGGGGCCAGGCCCCTTTTTTGGGCAGAGGGTGAAAAGAGGTAATCTCTACGCGGAGAAAGGTCGAATAGGAAGGGATGCTTATATGGCAACGAGCCTCACCCGGCTCGTCATTACTTTCGGGTTGACCGCTAATTGACCTTGCCGGTAACGGCAAGGCTAGATGGATGGCCGTCGAACACAGAACTCGGCTTATAGCTCTACTCTCTTACTTCCCTATTTACGAAGAGCACATATTTTCCTGCCTTACCCAGAAGATAAAGCGGCCTTGAATATTCTTTTTTGAGCTTTTCAAATTCCCAGGTATAGGTAATACAAAAGACCCTAAGGCCTCTTGCGGATAAAAGCCTGTATAGTTCTTTTTTGTCTTTGAGCAGATATTCCCGCCATTTTTCGGGGTCTTCTTCATAGGCTGTGTGGCGGTTGCGTTCAACTACTATTGTCCGGCGGGAAAGATAAAAGGGCAGGCTCTTCAGAAAGCAGCGGTAGTTGACCACCAAATCTGGCGGCCTTAAGTCTTCCTTTATCTTCAGGGCAAGGACTTTTATCGACTTGCTGATGCCTGTTTCTATTTTAGGCAGCAAGTCTATTGCCGTAAGAAAAAAAAGCGCGCAAGCCAGGGTTATCGTCCAGAAAAGCCTCTTCGTTTTCTTTAACTTAAAAGCAGACAGGCTCACCGTTATTGCGCCCGCCAATATTATGGAAATTGCAATTATATTTAGGCGGGCTGCCTCAATGCCGAGCTTATAATCAAAACGCCCGGCTAAAAAAACCACCATTCCTGCCAGAAGGATTCCCAGGCACAATAAAAATATATAGTAAGATACAGAAAACATCCTGCTCAAGAATATCTTAGGATTGTCCATAGCCTCATCCCAAAGCCGCGCGGTCATTATTGCCAGAGGCGCCAAAAGGGGCAGCGTATAAGGGACCAATTTTTTACCGATGCAGGAGAAGAAAAGAAGCGGCAGAACAAGCCAGAGAAAAAGAAGGAACATCGATGTTTGCTTTTTATCGAGTGGGGCCCTTTTAAAGGAAAGATGTCTTTTTAAGGCCGGAGATAAGAAAAATATCCAGGGAAAGAAAAGCCCGATTGTAACCGGGACAAAAAAGTAAAACGGCTGTTTGCCCCGGCTGGTTATTCTGCCTAAAGTTTGCTGAAAAATCCAGTTGTGCAAAAGCCCCTTGTTAAGGAGAATTTCATAAACGAACCAGGAGAGGCTTATGGCCGCAAACAAAAGCAGGCCGGGGCCTAAATGCATTTCTTTAAAAACGTCTGTCTTTCTTTCGTAGATAAGAAAGGCGCATATAGGTATCAGGGTGATTATGAGCACTACCGGCCCCTTAGTCATAAAGCCCAGGGCCATAAAAAGATAAAAAAGGGAATAATTTTTCCGGACAAAAAATAAATAGCACGAAAGGCAGAAGAAAGTAAATATTATATCGGTAGAAAGCACCCGCGAGAGCCCCGGGTAGCCCAGTGAGCTGATTAAGATAATTGCGGAGAGAAAACCGCAGCGCCTGCCAAACAATTCTTTGGCCAGAGAATAAGTAACTAGAACTCCTCCCAGCGCAAGAATGACTAAAGGCAGGTGGCCGGCGAATTCGCTTTGCCCGAGAAGCCTGAAAGATGAGCCAATCAGCCAGTAGGTAATAGGGGGTTTGTCGAAGTGCTTGATATAGTTTAGCCGGGGCGTAAGCCAATCCCCGGATTCCACCATTTCCCTGGATATCTCGGCATATCTTCCCTCGTCCGGCTCCCAGAGGCTCCTTTTTCCCAGGTTTGCGAAAAGCACAACCAGAGAAAAAACCACCAGGACGGGTATCAAGATGCCCTGGCGGCGGAAAACGTCTTTTGTGCTCCCTCGCAACATCTTAGGTAACGACCCTGCCTTTTCTGTAAATTAAAATCAGGTTGCGGGTGTATATAAACGAACCCACGCTTTGGCCGAGAATAAAAACTATATCCCTTCTATAAATAGAATAGATTAAAAGCAAAAGGCTCCCCGCAATGCTGAAATACCAGAAAGATACGGGGATAGTGCTTTCTCCTTTCTTCTCCGAAACCACCCATTGCACAAAAAAGCGCAGGAAGAAAAGGAGTTGGGCAAAAAGTCCTAACATAATCCAGAGATTCATCTGATGACCTCCATTTTATAATCTAAATTGCGTTTTTTCATCCAGACAACAAATAATAAATCCAGGAAGGACCCGAGGAGGCGGTTCCTGATATTATATTTTGAACGGCCAAACTTTCGCGGAAGGTGCCTTACCTCTACCTCGCAAACTTTTGCGCCTCGCATTTTTAATAAAGTGGGCAAAAACCTGTGCATACCTTTATACATTTTTAGATTTACCAGGAAACAGCGCTTAAAGGCCTTCAGGGAGCAGCCCGTGTCTTTTATATTTTCCCCGCTGAGTTTATTTCTTACCGCATTAGCGATCCTGGTGGAGATTAGTTTTAAAGGCGGGTCTTGCCTTACTCTTCGCCACCCGCAGACTACATCGTAATTTTTCAATTCTTCTAAAAGCCCGGGGATATCCCGGGGGTCGTATTGTAAATCAGCGTCCATAGTTACTACTGCTTTACCTTGCGCCAGCTTAAAGCCGGCGTCAAAGGCCGCGCTCTGGCCGCTATTCTTTTGAAACTTGATAATGCGAAGAGAAGAATATTTAGTCACCAGCCCTTTTAAAGTTTCTAAGCTCCTATCGGTGCTTCCGTCATCGATAATAATGATTTCGTAGGATTTGCCTAGATTATCTATTATCCTAACTATACCTTCAAGTAAAGGAGGCAGGTTTTCTTGTTCGTTATAGACAGGTATAACGATAGAAAATTCTGGTTTTTCCACTTTAACTCCTCATTTTGAGGCTCTATCTTAACATAAAACCTGGCTCCAGTCAATACCAATACCCTCGACTACGCTCGCCATCAATTCAAATAAAGGATTGCAATTTTGGCTGAGATGTGCTATAATTTTACTTTGAAAAATGAGGTATTCTTTTGGAATTATATTGGTTGGGTTTGTCTTCGGGGTATCTGCTGTAAATGCCCAACAATCAAAAGCAATGGAAAGAGAGATTTCTTTACCCGCCCCCCGGCTTAAAGGAAATATTTCAGTTGAGCAGGCAATAAGCGAGAGAAGGTCAAAGCGCAAGTTTACTCCGCAGCAGCTGACTCCTGCGCAGATTAGCCAACTGCTCTGGTCAGCGCAAGGGGTTACCGAAAAACAAAGGGGATTTCGGGCCGCACCTTCAGCGGGCGCGCTTTATCCAATGGAGATTTATTTGCTCAACAAAGACGGATTGTTCCACTATTTACCGCGGGAGCATAAATTAGAGCAACTTTTACAAAAGGACCTGCGCAGGGATTTGGCTGCCGCAAGCTTCGGGCAGGGCTTTATTGCTCAGGCCCCTGTAGCTATTGTTATCGCAGCAGTTTACGAAAGAATTACTTCCCGTTATGGCTCGCGGGGTGAGCGCTATACCGATATTGAAATAGGGCATATTGCCCAAAATGTCCATTTGCAGGCGGTTGCCTTAGGATTGGGTTCGGTGCCTGTGGGCGCGTTTAACGACCGGGCAGTAAAGGCACTTCTTCAACTGCCGGAGAAGGAAGAGCCTCTGTATATTATTCCAGTGGGCTATGCCAGGTGAGATTCGATTAAATTGGAGGTACAAATGGGTTTGGTTAGAGAAAAAAAAGAGAAGATAATTCAAGGCCATAAGGCGCACGAAGGAGATACCG
>JAHIIS010000058.1 GCA_018899075.1 Candidatus Omnitrophota bacterium
AATTTACGCAATTCATCAAAGACCACAGTGCGCGCGGGCATATTAATCCCCAGAGCAAAGGTCTCCGTAGTAAAGATTAGCTTGATCAGCCTTGAAGTAAACAGCCGCTCGATTACCTCTTTTAACGTCGGCAGCATTCCCGCGTGATGAAAGGCGATGCCGCGCTTAATTAGAGGCAGGAGCCTCTGGGCGCTCTTTTCGTGCCCCAAATCAAAGCGCCGGCAGAGCGTTTCGTAGAGAAGGCTAACCTCATTTTGCTCTTCATTAGTTAAAAAATTAAAGGAATACAATTCAAAAGCCAGTTCTTCGCAGCGCCGGCGGCCAAAGGCAAAATAGATGCAGGGCAGGGCATCGTTTTCCTGGAGATGATGCAGGAGCACGGAGAGGCGGTTTGGCTTAAAGAATGTGTGCGCGAAGCGTTTTTTGCCATAGTAGCTGTAACTTATTTTCTTTTTGTAGCCCGCCTGATGCAATTTTTTTAGCCTGTCCAGAATCTCGTTCTGGCATTGAAAGAAAAAGTGCAAAGGCACCGGCCGATGCTGTTCAACCACCCTTTTCAGGCTCGTTTTATGCACCGACTCAATCCAGCAGGAGAGCCCGTCGATGTTGGGCACCGTGGCGGATAAGCAGAGCATCTTCATATGGTGGGGGAGAAACATAATCGATTCTTCCCAGATAGTGCCGCGTTCCTCGTTGTCGATATAATGCACCTCATCGAAGATTATCCAGGCATATCTTCTCAGGCCCTGAGGCGCTTCCAGCACCTTATTGCGGAAGATTTCGGTTGTCATAATTAATACGGGAGCGCAAGTGTTTATGGATACATCGCCCGTTAAGATGCCGATTTTATCTCCGTATAGGCCCTGGAAATCGCGGAATTTTTGGTTGGAAAGCGCTTTAATGGGAGCGGTATAAATTACGCCGAGCTCTTCTTTCAGGCATTCGGTAATGACATGTTCGGCGATAACGGTTTTACCGCTGCCCGTGGGCGCGGAAACGATTACGGAATGCCCCCGGTTAATATAATCGATTGCCTCTTTTTGAAAGCGGTCGTATTCCATCGCTCCATTATAAGCCAGTTTGACTAAAATGTAAATTTAAAGTTTTTGCTTTGGATTTTTCGCAATTAAGGATATAATAAGAAAATAACAAAGGAGGTAAAAGATGAAGGCATTTTTGGTCGGTCTTTTGTTTCTATTCATTGTGGCTGTTCTTGCGGGGATGGGCGTTTTGCTTTTTCCCTTTTTGCTGGTTCTGGGCTGGATTGTGCGGGTTATTTTAATCGTGGTCCTCTTAATTCTGGTTGTCTGGCTTTTAGGTAAACTTATTCTTTACATCCGGAAAAAGATGAGATAAGCTTGATGAGCGCGCGGAGGAGTTGTTATGGAAATAGCAATAGTTAAAGAGATCGCTGCTGGCGGCAGAGAAATAAGGCCCATACTCCTGCCTCGCGAGGTAAAGAGGCTGGTTGAGGAGGGACACGGTGTCTTTGTGGAAAAAGGCCTGGGAGCGAGAATTTATATTCCCGATAGCGAATATAAAAACGCAGGAGCAAGGCTTATTGCTAATAGAAAAGAATTGTTTAAAAAAGCTCTTGTGGTAAAGCTGAAGCCCCCAATGCCCGAGGAATTCAGGCTTTTACGCAATAATCTTTTGTTCTGTATGTTGCATGCCGAGCAAAATCCCAGGTATGTGCGTATGTTAAGAAAGAGAAGGAGCAAGGCCATCGCTATGGAGTTGATCAGGAACAGGGCGGGCGAGCGCTTAATTACCTGTTGCGAGATGGCCGGCGAGCAAGGGATGCTTATGGCTTTTCACCTGGCCAGGAAGTCCCCCGGGGATTGCAGCGTTTTAATGTTGGGTTACGGCGCAGTAGCCGGCGGCAGCTTAAAGGCGGCATTTAGTTTGGGGGCAAAGGTTAAGATTTTACGCAAATCGGAATACAGATACGTCAGGCATTTTTTAAGGCACCGGGATATCGTGGTCAATGCCGTTTCCTGGCCGAAAGAAAAAAGAGACGGCAAAATCTATTTGATTACCAAAGACATGCTTTGCCTGATGAATAAAGGAGGAATAATCTTAGACCTTTCCGTAGATTACCCCAGCCCCATAGAGAGCTGCCACCCTACTTTAATAGACAGGCCGACGTATGAGGCCGGCGGCATTACCCATATCAGCATATTCGGCTATCCGGGCCTGGCGCCCATATCCAGTGCTGCCCGGTATAGCCGCCAGGTTTTGCCTATTTTATTAAAGATAGCAGCCTTGCCCTCTTTAGATAGACTGCCTCTTTATTTAAAGAAGGCGCTAATTAACCCCAGATGAAAAAGGCTTTATTGGTCATCGGCGATAAGAAGACAAACAGGAGAAGAATCAACCACTCTTTTGTAAAGTTTGTAAAATACGCCCGGAAGTTAAAAGAGAGCAGGGTATTTGAGCTTAAAGTGATAAACTATGCCCAGCTTCTCTCGGGCAGCGCCCCCGCAATAGAGGCCGCTGAAATATTAGTGGTCTTTTTTTTCCCTTATAAATACTGGAATAGCAACATTGAGATTTATCCGGACGCAAGAATTTACGGCGATAAGAAATTCGGACGGGAATTCAAGATTTTCTTTAGAAAGGTGCAGAGGACAATAGACAGATATTATGGGCCCAGTCGGATAAAATATTTAAATTCCCCAAAAGCTATCTGCCTGGATAGAGATAAAAGGGCAAGTAAGGATTTGCTGCAGAGAAGAAAAATTCCCGCGCCCCGCCTGTTAAAGGTTTGCTCGTTCGACGATATCCAAAAACTAATAAATAAGGGCCTAAGTTTATATATCAAACCCGGATTCGGGGCATTGGGTAAAGGCATTACTTACGTAGACAGGCAGGGAGTGATTTCCAACTTCCTTTTTCGCAAAAGTAAGGTCGTTAGCAGAATCCACAAATCTAAATGGAAGTTCGCCCGGATTAAAGAAAAAGAAAGATTCCTCAGCAAACTTCTTAAAAAAGGCTTTATCTGCGAAGAGGCGATAGAGTCGGCAGTCTTCAGGGGAAGAAGGTTTGATTTTAGAATATATGTTATATTCGGTAATGTGGTTTATCTGTACGCCAAGTCTTCGCCGGCCGAATTTTATGTTACAAACTGGTCGCAAGGCGGCAGGATCGATAAAAAGAAGAAAATTTTAAACGCCCTTCCTGAAGGAAAGATAGATTTTCTCAAAAAGCTGGCAAAGAGGGCAGCCCGGGCGCTGGGGCTGAATTTTACAGGGATAGATATTATATTTTCTAAAGACCTGAAATCCGCCTATGTGCTGGAAGGCAATGCCTTTCCCGGTTACGAAAAGGGATTTGACTTAATGAAGTGTTTGCTCGATTTCTTGCTAAAATAGATGATTGGAATGAAAAAGTTTCCTATAAACGGCATCTTAAAGTTGTTAGAGAAGGAGAACGATTTTGTTTTTCTGGAAAGCGCTAAGTGTGATGCGCAAAATTTTTTAAGTTACGTCTTTTTAAGGCCGAAAAAGACAGTATCCACTTTTAAAATAAAGGAAATAAAAGATTGTTTTGCCGAGTTGGATAAGGCGCTGAAAGAGGGCTATTATGTTGCGGGGTTTCTTTCGTATGAGGCCGGCGAGGCCTTTGAGGAGAGGCTGAAGCACAGAGAGAGGTATGATTTTCCGCTTTTGTGGTTCGGAGTCTATAAAGAGCCGCTGATTTACAACCATCGCAAAGAAAGGTTTGAGAAAAGGATTGCTTTACCCCAAAACTATAAACAGAAAAATTACTCATTAAAAAACATCAGGCCGAATATTTCTAAAAATTCGTATCTTAAGGCAATAGCAAAGATAAAAGATTTAATTGCCCGGGG
>JAHIIS010000059.1 GCA_018899075.1 Candidatus Omnitrophota bacterium
ATTTCCTCATAAACATTTACTCTATCCTTTAGGCAGGCCTGTTCTATATTGGCCTTATAAAGGATGATTTTATCAGGCAATACCATGCCATAATAATGCGTTCTATTTTTTAAAGGGACACCTTGATAAAGCCCTAAAAGATGACCTCTGGCACCTATATTGGATCTCTTTAAGATTTCCATATCGGGCTGGCCTTCAATAACTACATCTACATTTTCCAACTTGTCTTTAAAAGCCCCCGGAAGCTCGTTGAGGACTCTTGTTACTAGTTCCTCAAATTCTTTACGATCCACTATAGCCAACCAATCATCCTTATAAAATTATACCTCAAAAACGGCAGTTGCATATCGCTTAAGAATTTAAACACCGTTTCCCAAATTGCCCTATAAGCTGTCCCTCTTTTAATTTAGCCCATTAACTGCTCTTATTAATGTATCTGGATAATAGCTCTCTATAGCGAGGGTCTTTTCTGATAAACTCAAGGTCTCGGTCTTCTTCCATAAAGTCGAACTCACAATAGCCTAAATGGATGGCCTTCTCCTAAAAGGATATCTCAAAATTAAGATTTTCCACTTTCTTTTTCCATACGGTTTACTTCATCGGCATAATTGAGCTGCAGATTTGCCAGGGCATTGGAGATGACCTCTTCTTCATTAGCAGTTAGATTGCCCCTGGTCTTCTCTTTCAACATTGAAATCAGGTCAATGGTTGCCCTTGCTGCCTCTAAATTTTTATCCGTCTTTCCGGTTACCGGATTCATTATCTTTCCCATCTGCTGCATCCCTGCGTTTGTCAAAATGGAAACATACTGGATAAACCTTATTTCTGAAAGCTCCTTTTCGCTAATCTTACCCTCTTCAACCATCGTTCACTCCCCTCTTTTATTCCTCGTCTCCGTCTTTTAAGGTCAACACTGAATGCAGGCTCTATTTTACCATAACCCTGCGCAAAGTGCAAAAAAAACAGCATCAAGATAAATCTTGAGGCTAGGGACACTTTCCCGATTGAGACTATCTCAACTTCCCGACTACATTGAGAAACGGTATCTATTCTCGCGGTATCTATTCTCGGTATCTATTTTAACCTAAAAGGCCAACGCCTAATTTTTTAAACAGCTGATCGAGTTTCATCATTGGCAAACCCAGTATATTATAAAATGAGCCGTCTATGTTATCGAATATAAATGCTCCGGAGCCTTCTATTGAAAAACCGCCCGCCTTGTCGTGAGGACCGGATATCTTTACAAATCTATCTATTTTTTTGCGCGAGAGCCGCCTGACACGCACCTTTGATACGTCTATCCCGCTTGCCGATTTTCCTTTTTTTGCGTCTATTACGCAAAGGCCGGTATAGACAACGATTGTCTTCCCCGAGAATGCCTTAAGAAGTAATTTTGCCTCTTTTTTTGTCTTTGGTTTTCCTATCACGCGCTTTCCTAACCCTAAAGGGTAGGCCTTCCTGTTCCTTTTAAAGGAAGGGCCTAATAAAACAACGGTATCAGCGCCAACAATAAAACCTGACCTGTATTTATCCGCTATCGCCTCGGCCTTAACGCGGGCATTATGCAGGACATTGAACCTCGCGCCCTTTTTATGGTCCATCTTCTCGGGGACGTTACTTATAACAACCCTATGCGCTATCCCGCATTCTTTAAGTATCTTTGAGCGCCTCTTTGACGCCGACGCTAATATTATTTTGTATCTCATATATTATCTCCGCAAACCCATCCCGTAGAAAATGCTGCCTGCATGTTGTATCCGCCTGTTGCGGCGTCTATATCTATTACCTCGCCCGCGAAAAAAAGTCCCTTCACAAGCCTTGATTCCATGGTCCTGGGATTTATCTCTTTTGTATTCACGCCGCCCCTTGTAACGATACCGTCTTTGGCCGGCATCACAGCTTCTGCGGTCAATCTTAAGTCAAATAAGCCCCTGATAAGCCTTTTTCTCTCCCCGGCTGTGATTTGACTTGTGCTTTTATTTCCCTCCATACTGCAATATTCGAGAAACCGTCTTATTATACCCCGGGGCAGGAGATTCTTAAATATATTTTTTATGCTTTTGCCGGGGTTTGCCTTAAATTCACGCAGTAGCCTGGCGTCCAGTTTTTTGTGGTCCAGGGCAGGCTTAAAGTTGATAGATATCGTCACCTCATTTTTGAGTTGAAGAGCGTCATGGACAGGGGCGCTTATATCAAGGGCAACAGGGCCCGATAAACCAAAATGAGTGAACAGCATCTCCCCGAATCTTTCATCCATTCTTTTACCGCCGGCAAAAACTGTTATGCGCACATTCTTCAGTGATATGCCCTGCCAGTCTCTTATAAATCTTTCCTTAATCAGGATAGGGCAAAGGGCGGGTTTTAAGGGTATAATCCGGTGGCCTGATTTTTCAGCGATTCTATACCCGTCGCCTGTCGAGCCTGTTCCGGGGTAGGAGATACCGCCTGTGGCGACAGCGACGCGTGTTGCCAAAATTTGCTTACGGGAATACGTCAGAATGCCTCTTATTTTCTTATCCTTCACAATGACCTCGCGCGCGCGAACGCCGGAGAGGACTTTAATATTCTTGGTTTTCAACTTTGATTTTAAAACATTCAGGACGTCGCCCGCTCTATCGCTTATTGGGAATACGCGGCCGCCCCGTTCTGTCTTAAGTTTAAGGCGGGCATCTTCAAAGAATAACATAAGCTCGGTGTTGAAGAACTTGGCGAAAACATTTCTTAAGAAAGCGCGCGATTCAGAAAACTTCCCGAGAAAGTCTTCGATATCGCAGGAATTCGTAAGGTTACACCGGCCTTTCCCCGAAATGAGGAGTTTCTTGCCGGGCGTATCGTTTCGCTCAACAAGGAGAACCCTTCTATTTCTTTCTGCGGCGCGAATCGCGGCCATCATGCCGGCAGGCCCCGCCCCAATTATAATTGCATCGAATTGTTCCATAAGAAGCTGTATCGCTTAAGGCATCTCGGCTTCAAGCCCGGATATCAACTTGTCTATATCTTTTGCAACCTGCGCGGAAAACAGCTTCGCCAGTTTAATCTCTTCCCTCAAAGACTTCAGTAAAGTTAAAGAACGCTTAAGCAAGCTTAATCTTTTCTTCTGCCAGGCTTCCTCAGGCAAGAGTTCCTCCCGCTGCTTGATTAGCGCCGTAAGGTCTTTCTTTACCGCCCGCGCATCTTTGCCTTTCTCCAGGACATTCTTTTTGATGTTTTCGTAATCCATCCTATCCAACTCTTTTTTGCTGCCTGCCAGGCGTAACGCATCTATCGATTCATAACTAGGCACTGAGGCGGCATCGGCCTTTTCATTATATTCTTTTGAAAGGTAACGCGGTTCTTCCTTTTCAAGGAAAAGATAAGACCGCAGCAATTTAAGCGCGGTCTGTTTGCGGATGCCGATTTCTTTGGCTGTGTAGGCATCGAATTTACTATAGCCCCAATCTTTATACAGCTTATCCTTCCAAACCGAATACAGGGCCTGCCCTAATTCTATCCATGACGTCTTAAAACATTTGACGCTTTTCAGCACCCGATGCCTTAAGCTAGCAGGGTCTAAGTCCGCCAATTTTGCTTCCAGTGTTTCCATTACCTTTGTCTTGGAGTAATCCATCTGCCATCCTTTCTTTTTCAAGAATTATACCCCTAAAATAAAACAACCTCAAATCTTCAACCAGCATTTACCGGCTATTACTCCACAGCCCTCTTTTATTCTCTCTTGCCTCCTGATATAACCCTTGGAAGTAATCTGCATACTTAACATTAGGTGGAATGATCATAACTTCGGCATAGCCTTGCTTAAGTATTTCGGCATTCAAAAATAGTTGCGTATCTGAAATAAACACATGCGCCAGCAGCCTTCCATATTTATCCCTTTGCTGAACATCAAATTCCAGGCGGACTTTTTTACCTTCTGCCAATTGTCTGGTAAATTGATATGATTTCCTGCCAAGAGCGATAATCGTTCCAATATCCTGCCCGCTCCTCCGGGCGTCTCTATAGAGTTTGTCCGATTCGTACATCTCCGGGGCATCTATGCCTAAAAGACGGACTTTCTCTCCGCCGGCAATCCGGAGCGTATCCCCATCAAAGACTTTGGTAACTAAAATATCGGCGTAGTTGGCTTGCGCGCAGGATGTGAGAATAAGTGATAAAATTATAGCCGTTAGGACTAAAGGCTTCATAATGCCAAGAAACGCTCTCTGCTATACAAGAACCCGCTCCTGGGATTTAGGTGAAAATTTGGGAAGAAAAGACTTAACGTCAGCTTCTGCAATTAATTTGTTTTCTTTATCTAATATCTTAATACCACTTTTAAAGAACTTGCCTCTGAGATGTCTTGGCCTTGCCTCAGCAAAAATTTCTGTAGATTTGCTTGGGGCTTTAAAGCGAATATGTAAATCTACCGTCAAATAAGGGCCTCGAGGAAATATAGTTCTTAATCCCTGGACTGTAGCAGTATCAACAATGCTGAGGATAGCCCCGCCATGAAAATTTGCATGGGGATTAGTGAGCTCTTTCCTGTAATGCAAACCTATCTTGCAAAAGCCTTCTCTTTTCTCTTTAATATACATCTGCAGCAAATTTTCGTAAGGAGAGCGAATTTTTTCCATCTTACCTTTCTCTAAACTTCACCCAATTATACCTCCAAAACCAAACAGCCTCAAGATAAATCTTGAAGCTGTAAAAAATTCAAAAAATTGTTTATAAGGGCGAAATTTCGCCCCCCCCCTGGGATTTAGGTGAAAAATTGAAGATTTGAGAAAAAGCGATATGTCGAGGGAAAGATTCCAGGTTATCGAATTATTCTAACAACCTCTGGGCTAAACGATGTAATTCCGGATTAGCCAAAGCCAAAACTTTCTTTTTAACTACTCTAGAAAAGTATTCTCTTTCCGTCTTGGTTAATTTTTCTCTCTTAAGTTTTCTTAGAAATAATTCCTTTTGTTTAGGTGAAAAAACTTGAGACAACGAATATTCAAAACCAAGCTCGTCTTTCATAGAAAGTAAATCGCTAAGTTTTGATTGCGTTTGGCTAAAATAATTATTAAAGGTAGATTTCAAACTATCACTAGACATAACCCGACCTGCTACTTGAAGATCATCATTATTTTTAAATTTCTCAACAAAATTATTAAATTCTTTTTTTCCCTGTCTAGTAAGAGATTTATAGAATTCATTTGCCCAAGAAAATTTTAAATTTAAAACTTTATAAAGAGCAAGTGACATTATCATAAGC
>JAHIIS010000060.1 GCA_018899075.1 Candidatus Omnitrophota bacterium
AATTGAAAAATGCAAATTTGAGTTCGCTGATTAAAACTGCCTTGAAAGAGGATATTGGGCGGGGCGATATTACTTCTAACTTAATTATCCCGCCCAAGAGAAGAATACAAGCGGTGATAGTGGCTAAAGAAAAGGGTGTGGTTTGCGGGCTGGATGTGGCAAGGCTGGTTTTTAAGACTGTAGATAAAAAGATTCGTTTTCGTGCGGCAACGAGCGACGGAGAAAAAGTTGAAGCAGGAAGAATCCTCGCTCGCTTAGAAGGCGAAGCCCGCAATATTTTAAAGGCGGAGAGAGCGGCCTTGAATTTTTTGGGCCGGCTTTCCGGAATCGCTACCCTCACTAATAAATTTGTCCGGCGGGTTGCGCCGTATCGGGTCAAGATTATGGATACGCGCAAGACCACGCCGGGACTGCGGGTTTTAGAAAAATACGCTGTGCGCTGCGCAGGCGGCTTTAATCACCGGATGGGACTGTGGGACCAGATTTTAATCAAGGATAACCATTTGTTAGTCGCTCGTCACTGGTCGCTAGTATCTAGTAAAAAACCATTGAAAGAAATAATTGAGAAAATAAAACAAAAGAAACCAAAAGGCGTAAAAGTTGAGATTGAGGTTAAAAACTTACAGGAGTTTAAAGAAGCAGTTCAAGCCTTGCCAGATATTATTATGTTAGATAATTTCAAGCTTAAAGATATTAGGAAGGCAGTAAAGATGAGAAACGCAATACGCCTGCCTGCCGGCAAGGCAGGCAATACGCAATACCCGCCTACGCTAAAGCTTCGGAGGGCAGGCGCAATACCGAAACTTGAAGTTTCCGGAGGCGTAAACCTGAGCAATGTGCGAAGCATTGCCGCCTGCGGCGCAGAGATGATTTCGGTAGGAGAATTGACGCATTCGGCGAGAGCGTTAGATCTAGCCTTAAATTGTGAATAAATTCAGGTTAGTCAGTCATTTTTTGCCCTGCGGAGACCAGCCCCAGGCGATTGAAAAACTGACCCAGGGGATATTAAAAGAAAAACGATATCAAACCCTTCTTGGGGTTACCGGAAGCGGCAAGACCTATACCATTGCCAGTGTAATTGCCAATGTCAACAAACCCACCCTGGTTATCTCTCATAATAAACTTCTTGCGGCACAATTGTTTCAAGAATTTAAAGAATTTTTTCCCCATAACGCGGTGGAATACTTTGTCAGTTACTATGATTATTATCAACCGGAGGCCTATATTCCCCAGACAGACACCTATATTGAAAAAGACGCCTCTATCAATGATGAGTTAGACCGCCTTCGGCTTTCAGCGACTAGTTCTTTAATGACCAGAAGCGACGTAATCATTGTGGCCAGCGTCTCCTGCATTTACAATCTGGGCTCACCCGCAGACTATGAGGAAAAGCTGTTGAGATTGGAAAAAGGCCAGAAAATCTCGCGCAGTGAGCTCTTGCACAGCCTCGTAGATATTCAGTATGAAAGAAACGACATCGATTTTCATAGAGGAAGATTCAGGGTGCGCGGAGATGTAATCGATATATTTCCCACGTATCACCAGACAGCGTTCAGAATAGAGCAATTTGGCGATAGTATCGAGAAGATTTACGAAATAGACCCTCTCAGGGGCAAGGTTTTAGAACCGGTGGAAAAATTTGCCCTTTATCCGGCAAGGCATTTTGTGGCCAGCGATGTGCGCATCGGGCAAGCATTGAAATCGATTGAAGAAGAACTGGAAGAAAGGCTTGCGCAGCTGCGCCGGCAGAATAAATTGTTAGAGGCGCAGAGACTGGAATCGCGGACCCGTTACGATATGGAAATGCTTGAAGAGCTGGGTTACTGCCGGGGCATAGAAAATTATTCCCGCCATTTAAGCGGCAGGCCTCCCGGTTGCCGGCCATTTTGTTTGATTGATTATTTTCCTGATGCGTTCTTGACTATTATTGATGAATCCCATGTAGCTGTTCCGCAAGTGCGCGGTATGTATAACGGCGACCGCGCACGAAAAGAGACTTTAGTAAAATACGGGTTCCGCCTGCCTTCGGCTTTGGATAACCGGCCGCTAAGGTTCGATGAGTTTGGGAAATTGGTAGATAAAATTGTCTTTGCTTCGGCTACTCCGGATGAATATGAGTTGTCCAGGAGCGGAAAGCCGGTGGAACAGATAATCCGTCCTACGGGCCTGCTCGACCCGGAGATTATCGTCAAGCCTACAAAAAACCAGATTGATGATTTAATCGGCTTAATCAGGGAAAGGGCAGCCCGCAA
>JAHIIS010000061.1 GCA_018899075.1 Candidatus Omnitrophota bacterium
GAACGGTTAATGGCTAATGAGGGGTCGGCTCAAAGCGGGGCGTGTTTTGGCCGAAGCGGGCACGGTTTCGCCCTGTTTTGGAACTTTGCGAAGAGCGAGGCCAAAACCGCGAGCGAAGTTTTGCCACGCTGGGGCAAAACGAGCGTCCCCGCGTGAGCCGAGCCCGAGTCAGGCATTAGTTCGGGAAAAGAATTCAAGTGGCTTGGAGCAAAGATAGCGAGCCGGCTTTCATATTTCCCTTGACTTAAAAAATTTTTATGTTATAATTGCCTCTACTATACTCTGCTATAAATATGAAAAAGACTCTTACGTTAAAAAGCATTCGAAAACGGAAAAGGAAGCACGGGTTTCGCCGGCGGATGTCGCAGGCAGGCGGACGGGCTGTTATCGCCCGCCGGCGCCGGAAAGGCAAGAAGGTCCTTAGCCCATGAAGCTGAGGCTGGACCTGAGCAAACAGGAGAAGCTCCGGCGCAACCGTCAATTTAAAGAAGTTTATATGCGGGGCCGCAGATTGAGCGGGCCCCATTTAACTATCTCCTTCCTGCCCAACCGGTGTAAACATAGCCGCCTGGGCCTGTCGGTGAGCAAAAAGAGATTCAGGTTAAGCGTGCGGCGGCATTATATCCAGCGGCGCCTGCGCGAGGTTTACCGCCTGAATAAAAGGTCTTTTTTGCCGGGATACGATATAATAATTACCGCCCTCAGGTTCAACAAGGACAATATCTGCTTTGAAGACATAAAAAAGGAGCTCTTTTTTCTTGCGCAAAAGGCGAGGTTGCTGGAGAGATGAAGAAGATACTTACGAATAGCGTAATTTTGGCGATTGATTTTTATCGTAACTGCATATCACGTTTGATGTTACCGAGATGCAGATTTTATCCTACCTGCTCTGCCTATGCCCGAGAGGCAATCGAGAAAAAGGGGCTATGGCCGGGCCTGGGGATGTCATTAAAGCGGCTGCTGCGCTGCCACCCTTTTAGCCGGGCTCATTTCTTTGACCCCATGGAATAGGAGATTTTACTTATGGGCAAAAAGGCATTTCTTGCTTTTTTCCTTTCTTTATTAGTGATAATAGGTTACAACTATATGATGGCTCAAAAATACCCGCCGGCGCCGGTTCGACAGGGTGTTTTGGAACGGCCGGAAGAAGTCTTGCTTGCCCGCCCCGAATATAGCCAGGCAGGCGGGCCTGCCCCCGCTGCTTTAGAGGCGCAAGGCCGGATGAGAGAGAGTTATTTTGCCGCCGGGACAGCGAGCCAGGCCAGAGATTTCGTGGTAGAGACAGACCTGGTGAAGTTGGTTATAACCTCAAGCGGCGCAAGGATTAAGAGTTGTCAGCTTAAGGGATATCCTGCGGAGAAAATAGGCGCTGGAGCTGTTCAAAAGCAGATTAACGAAATTGACCAGGCTAAAGAGCGTGCCTCATCAGCCCAGGCAAAAGAATCTCTCCAGCGCCAAAAGGATAAATTAGAGATTTTGCTGGAACGCGCAATACAGGAACCTGATATGGCGGAATTGGTTTCTTTGCCGGCCACTATTGACGCCGACTTCTCTCCTGCGATAGTCCTGCCTGCCCGCCAGGCATATGGCCAGGCAGGCGGGCCTGATAATGAAGCGGCAGCCTCTGCCTTGAACACCGCATTGTATCACTGCGCTGATAGTGCCCTCAGCCTAAGTAAAGATACGCCGGCCGGTCAACTGGCATTTAGTTACAGTGACCCTCAAGGACGGAGGATAGAGAAAGTCTATTCTTTCTCTAACTCTAATTATAGCATAGGGTTAGACATCTCCTTTCAGGGCTGGGAGCGGGAGGATTTCCCCCTCGGCCATTTCCTCTTATCTTCCGGGCCGGATGTGGGTATGCCCCAGGCCCAGCGAGGAAGAAGGATGTATGGATATCAGGGGCCGGTAAGCTGTTTTCAAAGCGGCCAGCAGAGCTGGGCGCAGAAGGAGAAATATGCGCGCAATGAACAGGGCCTTTTCGTCCGGCGAGAACATGAACAGAAGGGGGTAATACTCTGGACGGGCCTGGAGAACAAATATTTTTTAAGCGCTCTCATTCCCTCCCAACCCCTTGCGCAATCAGTAGTTATAGAGAAAAATAGATTTGACGAACAAAAAGTAGCCCTGGCTGTGCCCTGGGAAGGCTCAGGGCCGGCATACAGCTTTAGGCTCTATCTGGGGCCCAAAAAGGAAGAACGGCTGAAGGAAATTAACGCAACTCTTGAAAAATCAATAGATTATGGCTTCTTCGGTCCGATTGCGCGCTTTATGTATCAAATCCTGGTCTTCTTTTCCCGCTGGACGCATAATTTTGGCTGGGCAATTGTGCTCCTCTGTTTGGTTACAAAAATAGTCTTTTACCCGCTTACGCACCACAGCTTTGAATCAATGCAGAAGATGCAGCAGCAGATGAAATCTATCCAGCCGGAAATGGATGCGTTGCGCGAGAAATTTAGAGATAATCCCCAGAAGATAAATAAGGAAATTATGGCGCTTTATCGCAAAAGAGGCATAAACCCGCTGGCCAGCTGCCAGAGCGGCTGTTTGCCGATGTTATTGCAGATGCCGGTCTTCTTTGCTCTTTATGGGATATTGTATAACAGTATTGAATTGCGCGGCGCCCCTTTTCTAGGCTGGGTAACGGACCTTTCCGCAAAAGACCCCTATTATGTCTTGCCTGTGCTTATGGGCGTAAGTATGTTTATGCAACAAAAGCTTACGGGTATGGGCGCAGGAAGCGGCGCTCAGCAGGAACAGGCGAAGATGATGGGCCTGTTGATGCCTGTGTTTTTGACCTGGATTTTTGCCAGCCTTCCTTCGGGCGTGGTGCTTTATTGGTTTACCTTTAACGTAGCTACGGCCCTGCAGCAGCTTTTAATCAGGAAAAGACAGAAAGCGCTTAGCGCAGCTTAGGGGGAATGGATGTCTGAAGGGCGAGATAAAGAATGAAGAGCATTGAAGCAGAAGGACGGACCTCCCAGGAAGCAATTAAGATTGCCCTAAAAAGATTAGGGGTTTCCCGCAACCAGGTAAAAGTAGAGATTCTTTCTGAGGAAAACAGGGGGCTTTTCGGGATGAAAGGCGCAAAGCCGGCCCGGGTAAAGGTAACTCTGAAAAAATAGTGAATTTTCCTTGACAAAACTGCCGTTATTACATATAGTAGAGATAGATAAAGCAAAAAAGGGCCACATTTCACGTGGAAACATTTCACGTGGAAACATTTCACGTGGAAAC
>JAHIIS010000062.1 GCA_018899075.1 Candidatus Omnitrophota bacterium
TAGGGATAGCAAGGGCTGTCGGTGCGGTTGTTTTTAGTATCGTTGTCGGCCTTTCTATGCACCTCATATTTATAAAAGAAGAAAGAGCCCGCCATGCCAACGGCCCCTTTGCGGCCGGCGCAGAAAAAGAAGAAAGGCCTTTATGGAAAAATGCCCTTTATTTTACTTCTATGGTATGTATTTTGGTGTTTGCAAACTGGGGAAAACCGTATATAACATCTATCTTTTTAGTTATACTTATTGGTATGATTGTGCGATGGTTTAAAAAGGCCGAACTTAAAGACTGGTCAAAGGCATCCTGGGGTTTTGCCCAACAGATAATGCCGCTTTTATTTTTGGGGGTATTGGTTGCGGGATTACTTTTAGGCCGGCCGGGCGAAGAAGGCTTAATCCCATCACGGTTTATTAAAACACTCGTTGGCGGCAATTCTTTATTTGCTAACTTCTTTGCTTCGATAGCGGGTGCTTTTATGTATTTTGCCACATTGACAGAGATCCCGATATTGCAGGGGCTAATTGGCGCAGGCATGGGCAAAGGGCCGGCCTTAGCGCTTCTTTTAGCCGGCCCGGCATTAAGTTTACCCAATATGCTTGTTATCAGAAGCGTGATTGGGACGAAAAAGACTGCGGCCTACGTAAGCCTGGTAGTCATTATGGCAACTATAAGTGGAATAATTTTCGGATTTTTGACAAGATAAGGGCGGCGTTAATGATAATTATGAAGATGGAGGCGCGCAATGAAAATTGAAATTTTGGGGATGGGTTGCTTCAAGTGCCGCAAACTTTATGAAAATGCTCAGGTTGCGGTAAAAGAATTGGGCCTGGAGGCAGAAATTGTAAAAGTGGAAGATATTGCCAAGATAACCGATTACGGGGTAATGGCAACGCCGGCATTGGTTATTGACGGCGTAGTAAAGGCTGCCGGGAGAATACCAACGCCTGATGAGATAAAAAAGGCTTTGTCTGCCGGTAAATAGAAAATGAAAATAAAACGATTTGGCTATGTTGACTAAAAGGAGTTTCTTGTTAATTCTATCAGTGCTGCTTATTGCCGCAGTAAGTTGCGGCAACAATAATCCGGTTGCGTCAGAAGAAATAGAAAAAACAGTAATCGTTTATTATTTCCACACTACTTTTCGATGTTATTCCTGTTATACAATTGAAAAATATACCAAGGAGGCTATCGAGGAATTCTTTGGCGATGAATTAAACTCAGGGAAGTTAATTTTTAGGCCGCTAAACGTGGAAAAAAAAGAAAATCAGCGCTTCGTTAAGGATTATCAGCTCTATACAAAATCGGTTGTTGTTTCTTTGGTGAAAAACGGAGAAGAGGTTAAGTTCAATAACCTCGAAAAAGTCTGGCATTACTTAAGAAATAAAGAGCAGTTTTTTAACTACATTAAGGACGAGGTAAATAACTACCTTAAGGAAACCGAATGAGCCAAGTATTGATTGCTGTGGCTTCGGCATTATGGCTCGGTATTTTAACCTCTATAAGCCCCTGTCCTTTAGCGACAAACATTGCCGCAGTCACATATCTGTCGAAAAAGATCGAACATATAAAAGCAGTATTATGGTCAGGCATTGCCTATACTTTCGGCAGGATGGTTACTTATGCGGTGTTGGGTTTTATTATAATCAATTCCTTGCTCAGCGTGCCTGCTGCCGCTCAGTTTTTGCAGAAATATATGAATAAGGCCCTGGGGCCCATTCTTATCCTTGTGGGGCTTTTTTTATTGGATGTAGTGAAACTAAATATTGCCGGTTTTTCAGTATCATCGAAAAGACAGGAAAACCTGGCAAAGCAAGGCCTGAAAGGGGCTTTTGCCTTAGGAGTCCTTTTTGCTTTGGCTTTCTGCCCAATTTCTGCGGCTTTGTTTTTCGGTAGTTTAATCCCTCTTTCACTGCAGTATAAATTCGGCCCGCTCTTGCCGTTTATCTATGGGCTGGGCACGGGATTGCCTGTTTTATTTTTTGCCGTATGTATTGCTTTGGGCGCGCAGTCTTTTAACCGCTGGTTCCGCAGGTTTAGTAGAATGGAGTACTACGCAAGAAAGATTACAGGTGTCATATTTATTCTTGTGGGTGTTTATTTCATATGGGCGCATAATATTGCGGGCGGCTTGTAGAAGCAGATATGGAAAAAGTAGAGCAAAGAGAAAGAAGATTAAGTTTTTTCGAGAAATACTTAACGCTATGGGTATTCGTTTGTATCATAGGAGGAATTTCTCTCGGCAAGCTTGCGCCCGGCCTTGCCCGGGCACTGGATAGCATTGCTATAGCTAATGTTTCTATTCCTATCGCGATATGCCTTTTCTTTATGATGTATCCCATAATGGTAAAAATAGATTTTGCCGAAGTCATAAAGGCAGGCAGAACTCCCAAACCGGTCTTCCTTACTCTATTCATTAATTGGTGTATTAAGCCCTTCACGATGTATTTCATCGCGACTTTTTTCTTAGGGTATTTATTTAAAAATTTCTTACCGGGCACAGAAATTATTAAAGACGGCAGTAGCGTAGAGCTTTACCGCTCATATATATCGGGGGCAATACTCTTAGGGGTTGCCCCCTGCACAGCAATGGTGTTGATGTGGGGATATTTATCAAGGGGTAACGACGGGCTTACCCTTGTAATGGTGGCGATTAATTCATTAGCCATGCTCATTCTTTATGCTCCGCTGAGCGGTTTTTTGTTAAAGGTCAATAAAATGCCTATTCCCTGGCAGACGATAATATTATCGGTGCTAATTTATGTAGCGCTACCTTTGATTGCAGGGTATTTTTCCCGAAAATGGATTATCAAAAATAAAGGGTGGGAATGGTTTGAGAAAAGGTTCCTGCGCTTTTTGACGCCTCTATCTATTGCTGCTCTTTTAGCCACACTCGTTCTTTTGTTTTCCTTTAAAGGCGATGTGATTATTGCCCAGCCGCAGGCGATTGTTTTTATAGCAATTCCTCTTTTCATTCAGACTTGCTTTATCTTTGCCATTGGTTATGCATTAGCGAAATTTTTACGGTTAAGTTATAGAGATGCTGCCCCGGCAGCAATGATTGGGGCAAGCAATCATTTTGAGGTAGCTATTGCCACATCAGCTATGCTTTTTGGCTTATCATCCGGGGCTTCTTTAGCTACCGTTGTGGGGGTATTAATTGAGGTTCCCGTGATGCTGATGCTGGTAAAGATTTGTTTGAAAAGCCAAAGTTGGTTTAAATAAGGAGGAAGGCGATGTATTCAAAGATTCTTTTGGCGGTTGATACTTCTGAGAGCTCTGAACTTCTGGTAGAGCATTTGCCTCATCTGATTAAAGTCGGTTTAAAAGAGGTTGTGCTGGTGCACGTCGTTAATATTAAAGAAGGCGGTGACTTTTCAGAAAAACTTCAGGCACATGATAAGAAATTTCTCCAAAGGCAAAAGGCAAAGTTAGAACAAAAAGGGATAAAAATAAAGGTTAAAGTCCCTATCGGACTTCCCTCATATGAGATAAACGAGATAGCCGACAAAGAGAATGTCTCTCTTATTATAATAGGTTCTCACAGCAGGAGCATAGTTAAACAGGTTGTTCTGGGAGGCACCAGCGAGCAGATTATAAGAGATGCCAGAAAGCCGGTTTTAATAATGAAACTGGATATAAAAGAAGACCGCGGATGCAGCCTGTTTTGCAAAAATATTTTCAAGGCCATACTCTATCCCACAGATTTTTCCAATGACGCCGAGAAAACGCTGCCTTATATTAAAAAAGCGCTTGATGCCGGATGTGAAAAAGTAGTCCTGCTGCATGTTCAAGAGGAAGCTAAAATTAAGCCCCATCTTGAGAGTCGCCTGGAAGAATTCAATGCCATTGACCGGGATAGGCTTAACCGGATAAAAAAAGAACTCCTGGATTTGGGAGCGAAGAATGTTAAGACAATAGTTGAAATGGGCAAGGCCATACCCATTATTTTAAAAACAGCAGAGGCAGAAGGAGCCTGCCTTATCGCTTTGGGTGCAAGAGGCAGGTCTTTGTTTGGAGAGATGTTTATCGGCAGCACTGCCAATAATGTAGCGCGTTATGCCAGGATGCCGGTATTATTTGTAACCTAACCATACCTGTCGAGGGTGAAATGAACAAAGGAAAAATATTGAAAGTTAAAGTTTCCGACGATTACCCTCCGGAAAAGGGGTTTGGCAAAGGTGGTTTTGTGGTAATAGCAGGGATAAAGGCTATATTAGCAAAAGAATGAAAAAGTTTATTTGTTCAGGAATAATTGTAGGCTTGGCAATCATTTTGAGTTCTTGCGCAAGAGCGCCAATTAGACCTATAGCATATCCGCCCGAAGAGGCGCCTATTTTAAGAAAAGATGTTATCCATACGGTGGCTCCTGCTGAGACGGTATGGCGTATAGCTAAGATGTATGATGTTAAACCAGAAGATATTATGCGGGCAAATGACTTAAGGAGGGCAAAGAAACTAAAAATGGGACAGCATCTTTTTGTGCCTCAGGCAGCGCCAGTAAGAGCAGTGGTCCATTTATATCCCTCTACCAAGTGGAAATATATTATAATCCATCACAGCGCAACTGATGAAGGCAGTGCTTTGTCTTTTCATAGTTTTCATCACCAAAGAGGATTTGAGAAAGGATTAGGGTATCACTTTGTGATTGATAATGGGACTAAAGGTAAACAAGAGGAGCATATCGAAGTTGCGCCTCGCTGGATAAAGCAAGAGGACGGCGCGCATTGTAGAGCTTCAGATATGAATCGCAAAGCAATAGGTATTTGCTTGGTAGGGAATTTTAATGAAGAGCGTGTTTCTGAAAAACAGATGGCGTCTTTGCTCTATTTGGTTAAGCGCTTACGGAAATACTATAAAATACCCATAAAAAACATTATAAGCCATGGAGAAGTTCCTGGGGCGAGAACAGAATGTCCGGGAAAATACTTTCCCCGGAAAGAATTTAAAAGCCGGCTTCAAATGCCAGATTAAAGGGATAATACCATCACTGTTATCGGGTGCAGAGGGCAGTGGATTTTTGAGGATGGGCGAGCTACGGATTGCGCAGGAGGTTATGGGTGCCAATCTTGCGTAAATAGGCGGTGTCATTAATTCTTTGATAGGTAAGACGATAGTTCTCTGAGAGTCTAATTTCAAATATATTCTTTTGCCCGGCCATTTTCTTATGGCCTAATGAAGGATGACGAGGATTTAATTCAAGAAGGTGGAGGGCTTTTTTGGTCTTTTCTTTGAGCTCTTGAGGCAATTTCTTATAGAGTCTAATAAAAGTCGCCGTGGCTTCTATATGCATTAGCCGTCAAGCTCCTTAAAAAGCTCCTTTGTGCCTTTGGTTTTAGTAACGCGGCCCTTTTTGATATCTTCTTGTGCCTGTGTTTCCTCTTTTTGCCATTCAGGAGTATAGAAATAGGCCTGGTCTTTGGGGATGACTATCTGGGGTTCTAAAATTATCTTAGTGCCTTGAACTCTTGCATCAAGGTAATCATTAATATGAAGATGCAATCTTGTTACAATCTCTTTTGGCAGGGCAAATTGATAATTTTGACCTAATTTTCTTAACATAACAAACACCTCCTATTTTCACAAGAAAATCGCCTTTGGCAATAACCTTTTAACGATTTTCAGTGGTTGGAGAAAACATTTTATACTTCCCTAAAACCATAAAAAAGTATATCATAATATTCATATTTTGTCAAGATATGATTTAAAAATTTCTGCCGAAAATTTCTGCCGATATTTTACTTGGGATTTATTGTTTTAGAGGGTATAATGTTAGCAACTA
>JAHIIS010000063.1 GCA_018899075.1 Candidatus Omnitrophota bacterium
GGGCTTTCTGCAGTAAAAAATGTCGGCCAGGGGGCGATAGATTCTATTATCCGGGCAAGAAACAAATACGGAAGATTCAATTCCTTGTATGAATTCTGCGAATATACAGAGTCGAGGCTGGTAAACAGGAAGGTTATAGAAAGCCTGATTAAATGCGGGGCGTTCGACGGCCTCGGCCTTTTTCGCGCTCAACTTCTGGCTATGCTGGAAAAAGCGATGGAAACAGCCCATGGCTTTCAGAAAGACAGGCAGAACGGACAGTTATCCTTCTTTGACCGCACCCGCGAAAACCGGACGTTTAAAAAGAACCTTTATGAAGTTCCGGATATTGCGGAATGGCCGGAAAACCAATTGCTGTCATACGAGAAACAGATGTTAGGTTTCTATACCAGCGGACATCCGCTAGCCCGATACTCTGCAACTTTAAAAAACTATGCTACCCACTCTACTCAGGACCTTATCCATCTTCAAGAGGGAGAAGATATTTTCATCGGCGGAATAATCAATAAACTCAAGACCATCACCACAAAGAAAAACGAGAGGATGGCTATTGTAAGCTTAGAAGACCTTGATGGTTTTATAGAAGTCCTTGTATTTCCTAAAGTTTTTTCCCGATGCTCTAAGACCGTGAAGATAAATTCAACAATTTTTATTAAAGGCAGGATTAACCTGCGCGACCGCGATGGAGAGCCCAAGATTGTTGCTGAGGAGCTTATTCCTCTGTCTGAGGTACAAAAGCGCTATACCGCCTCCGTTATTATAAATCTTCTTACTACGGGCCTGGAAACAGAAGTACTGGCGAAGCTTAAAGCCATTCTTAGCCGCCATCGGGGACGGGTGCCTGTGTATTTGGGTTTCTTAAGCCCCGACAATCAACAAGTGCGCCTGGAACTCAATCCCGAGTATTATACTCAACCAACCGAGGAGCTTGTCTCGGAAATTGAAACTGTCTTAGGGGAAGGGGTAGTAACATTGAAAAAATAGATTGCCCTCATCAGGTCATTGTGAGATCCTTCGGCCTTCTGGCCTCAGGATCAAGAAAAATCTCGTCCTAGTCCTTCGCAAAGCGGAGGACGAGGATTTTTCTTGACAGCTTGTGGGTTTAATGCTATATTATTTAAGTCTTGCGGTTACTTATAGTTAAGGAAAGGTGGTGAGCGGGAAAATGACCAAGAAGGAGATAGTCTTGAAGATTGCCGATGAGACCAGGATTAAGCAAGTGGACGTGAAAAGGGTGGTCCAGAAAACCCTGGATGAGATTGTGGCGGCTCTGGCAAAGGGTGAGCGAGTGGAATTGAGAAATTTTGGCATTTTCAAGGTTAAGTCCAGAGGGGGCAGGACAGGAAGGAACCCCCGCACAGGCGAGGCAGTCCCTGTACCGCCCAAAAAGGTGGCTGTATTTAAACCGGGCTTGATTATGAAGCGGGAAATAAGATAAGAAAGGATTAGAAAAGATGTCAGTTAAAGGTAAGATAAAGTGGTTTTCCAACTCCAAGGGCTATGGTTTTATTACACAAGAACAAGGCGAGGATGTATTTGTCCATTTTTCCGCTATTCAAGGCGAGGGTTTTAAAAGCCTGCAAGAAGGAGATGAAGTGGAATTCGATATCACGCAAGGCGACAAAGGTCCGCAAGCAGCAAATGTAAAGAAGATTTAGATAAGATGCGGTTCATTATATTCAGACATAAAGGCCTCAGGTCATGAGAGATTCCGAGGCTTTTAATTCATGGTATAGGAAAGTATAAATGGAAATAAAGGCAATTAGAGGGACAAAAGATATTCTGCCGAAGAATTCGCAGATCTGGTGTTTTATAGAAGGGAAAGCTAAAGGATTATGCGAGCTTTATGGGTATCGCCAGATTCGCACCCCTCTTCTGGAAGAGGCGCGTCTTTTTGCCCGCAGCATCGGCGAGGCAACGGACATCGTGCAAAAAGAGATGTATTCTTTTTTAGACCGCAAAAAAAGGCTTCTTTGTTTACGCCCGGAAGCCACAGCCTCAGTGGTCAGGGCCTATCTGGAACACGGTTTAGATAAAAGCGCGCATCTGGCTAAATTTTATTATTTCGGCCCGATGTTCAGGGCAGAGAGGCCTCAGGCAGGAAGGCTGCGCCAGTTTCATCATATCGGGGTAGAGGCCATCGGCTCTTTGAGCCCCTATTTAGATGCGGAAGTAATTTCGCTTGCCGTAAAAATCTTACAGGAAATAGGGCTGGAGGGCTTCAGCGTCCAATTAAACAGTATTGGCTGCCGCAAAGACAGGCAAAAATACAAGCTGATTTTAAGAAAGGCCTTAAAGAATAAACTTAAGCTTTTGTGCTGCGACTGCCACAGCCGCTACAAAGTAAATCTGCTGCGCATCTTCGACTGCAAAAATGTTGCCTGTAAAAAGGTAACTCGCCGGTTACCTTCAATAGTCGACTCTCTTTGCCCTCAATGCCGCGGGCATTTCTTTAAAGTTAAACAAATTCTGAATTCTTTAAATATCTCTTATACGCTCAACCCTCATTTAGTGCGCGGACTCGATTATTACACCAAGACCTGCTTTGAGTTTGTCCATCCCCATTTAGGCGCACAGAACGCCGTAGGGGCAGGGGGCAGATACGATGACCTGGTAAGTGACTTAGGCGGCCCGGAAAAACCCGCTGTGGGTTTTGCTTTAGGTATTGAGCGGCTGATTGCCGCTATTGCGCCCGGAAAAGAAGCTGAACAGGCTAACAAGATTTTTCCCTCACTCTACGTTGCTGTTATAGGGGATGAAGCGAGGCAGTTGGCTTTCAAGACCTTGCACTCCCTGCGAGAACAAGGCATCTTTTGCGAAATGGATTACCATGATAAATCCCTGAAAGGGCAGATGCGCCAGGCAGATAAGCTGCGGGCTAAATACGTAGCAATTTTGGGCGAAACAGAACTGAAGAAAGAAGTCGTAATTCTGCGGGATATGCAAAATAAGAGCCAAAAAGAAGTCAAGATTGACAAATTGGCCGAGGAGTTAAAGTAATGTTACGCACCCATTCCTGCGGAGAATTAAACGAAAAACACGCAGGCGCCCACGTAACGCTCTGCGGCTGGGTTCACCGCCGGCGCGACCACGGAAATCTGGTCTTTATGGACCTGCGCGATAAGCAAGGCCTAACCCAGCTCGTCTTTTGGGGAAAAGAACTCCTTAAAGAAATCTCTGCTTTAAAGCCGGAATATGTAATATCGGTAAAAGGGAAAGTCAAGCCCCGGCCCAAAGGGACAGAAAATCCTAAAATATCCACCGGCTTAATCGAAGTCGCCGTTTGCGAATATAAAGTCTTAGGCCCCTCTAAAACCTGTCCTTTTGAGATTGCCGAAGACATAGACGCAACGGAAGAATTGAGATTTGCTTATCGATACCTTGACTTGAGAAGGCCGGGGGTTGCTCAAAAACTCATTTTAAGGCATAAGGCTATCAAGGCGATGAGGGATTTCTTGGAAGTCCAGGAATTTATTGAAGTAGAGACGCCTCTTCTAACCAAAAGCACACCCGAAGGGGCAAGAGACTATTTAGTTGCCTCGCGTTTAAATCCGGGCAAATTTTATGCGCTCCCCCAATCTCCGCAGTTATTTAAACAAATCCTGATGATTTCCGGCCTGGAGAAATACTTTCAGATTGCCAGGTGCCTGAGGGACGAGGACCTGCGCGCAGACAGGCAGCCGGAATTTACCCAGCTGGATATAGAAATGTCTTTTATTGACGAGGAAGACATCTTTTCGCTTACGGAAAGACTATTGCAGTATGTTTTCGATAAGGTCCTGAATATTCCCCTGGAGACTCCTTTCCCTCGCCTGAGCTATTCAGCCGCGCAAGATAAATACCGGACCGATAAGCCGGATTTGAGGACCGCTAAAGAGGGGTTTAAGTTTGCCTGGATTAACGATTTTCCGCTTTTTAAATATAATCGGCAAGAGTCAAGGTGGGAATCGGAGCACCACCCTTTTACCGCGCCCACTGATGAGAAGTTGTCTAAGGATTTAAGCAGAGTTTGCGCCCGGGCGTATGATTTAGTGCTTAACGGAGTAGAAATTGGTTCAGGCAGCATCAGAATCCACCAAAGGAAACTCCAGGAAGAGATATTTAAGATTCTGAAAATAAGCAAGAAAGAGGCGCATAAGCGTTTCGGCTTTTTATTGCGGGCGCTAGACTACGGCGCGCCTCCTCACGGCGGAATTGCTCTGGGGTTAGACAGATTCATTGCCCTTTTGGGAGGGGAGGCAAGCATTAGAGAGGTAATCGCTTTTCCTAAAACTCAAAGAGGAACCTGTCTTTTAACAGGGGCGCCTTCCGATGTCTCCGCAGAACAGCTTAAAGAGTTGGGATTAAGTATCAAAAAACAGCGCCAAAAACTTAAACCAAAAAAGGAAGGGAGGAGATAAGAATGAAGAGATTTGCCTGGACAGTAATATGCGGATTTATTTGCATCCAGCTCGCCGGATGCTCGGGCCTGGGTCTGCGCACTTCAACCTTGCGCAAACCAAGAATAGACCAGAAAGTTTCAGGAAATCGCGGATTTATTTCCGGAAAGCCCACCGCTGCTCCAAAAGAGCCGGCATTTACGGAGAGAAAGGTCTATCAAGTTGAGGTAGAGCTGCCGCAGTGGAAGCAAAAAGAGAGAACGCAAGACAGGGTCCTCTGGGGAAATAGAGGGTATATTTCCGGCGGGCGGGAAGAAAAAGAGAGGCCCGCGGCCGAAAAAAGACCTGTTGCTAAAGCCGGAGAAAGAATATCTCAAATATTAGAAGCCAGGCCCGGAAAAAAGACGGAAATGCGCACTTATAAGGTGAGGAAAGGCGATACGCTGCAGAAGATCTCGCGCAGGTTCTACGGCACCACTAAAAAGTGGGCACTGCTTTATAAGGCCAATAAAGACGAACTAAAGAGCCCCGACAGCGTCTATCCCGGCCAGGTTTTAGTTATCCCCGAGGCAGCAGAATTCGAGAAGTAGGATGGAAAAGGTTATAAAATTACGCAGTATCGATGAGGCGCGCAAGCTTTTTGGCAGCCAGGACGAAAATTTAAAATTTATTGAGAGCGAGTTTTCCGTAGGAACTCTCGCCCGGGGAGAAAACTTAATCTTAAAGGGCGAGGCGCTGAATGTGCAAAAAGCGCACAGATTCTGCCAGGAACTCCTAACGATAATCAGAAAAGACGGGGTGCTTAAAAGACAAGAGCTTCGCTACACAGCTAAGTTGTTAAACTCAAAAGGGGTTAAGGATATCGGGCATATCTATACGGACAAGATTGAGGTCTCGGCAAAAAGGAAATACGTGGTTCCCAAAACCCGCGGGCAAAAAGCTTATATAGATGCGATTAGAAACTACGACATAGTATTCGGCATCGGGCCGGCAGGCACAGGTAAAACGTATCTCGCCATGGCGCTGGCCTGTCAGGCATTAATCAGGCAGGAGGCCTCCCGGGTCATTCTTACCCGTCCGGCGGTAGAGGCCGGAGAAAGTTTAGGTTTTTTGCCCGGCGATTTATACGAGAAGGTCTCGCCATACCTGCGCCCTCTCTACGATGCGCTTTACGATATGCTGGAAGTAGAAAAGATAGAAAGATATATGGACCGGGGAATAATTGAGGTCGCGCCCCTGGGTTTCATGCGGGGAAGGACCCTTAACGACGCTTTCATTATCCTGGACGAAGCCCAGAACTGTACGCCGGAGCAGATGAAGATGTTTTTGACCCGGCTGGGGTTTGACTCTAAAACGGTAATTACGGGCGACATAACCCAGAGCGACCTGCCGGGAGGAAAGCCCGCGGGGCTCTTGCAGGCGCGCGATGTGCTCGGAGCTGTCGCGGGAATAAAGTTTGTCCATCTCAGCGGCCAGGATGTAGTCAGGCACGAATTGGTCCAGAAAATTATCGAGGCCTACTCTCAAAAGGGACGGCAAGAGGGATGAAAAAGAATTTTCGCTGGAAGAAGACAAGATACGCAGCCTTACAAACTGCCGGGCGAGCTGTTTTAGGGATAATTATTTGCGCTGCGGCAATTTCTACTGTCTACATCGGCAGAAAACCCTACGGCGAAGGACTTAAAGAAGGTGATATCTCTTTAAGGACAATCTATGCGCCGATAGATTTTCAATATCACGTAGGCATAGACAAAGAAAAAACGAAAGAGGAGCGCCAAAAAGCAACCGAAGCGGTAGACGAAGTCTACGAAATAAAAACGCAAACCAACCAGGGCCTGCTTGAGAAGCTCGATAAGTTCTTTAGCCGGATTATCCTTGTTCAAAATCTAAAAGAAATCGAAGAAGAGGAAAAAGCGGAAAGAGTCAAAAGCGGCTTAGAGATTGATATCTCCGTCCTTGACTTAAAGGCCTTCCTGGCTGATTCCAAACCGCAAGAGACAAGGACCAAAAGCAAGACTCTGCTGAAAGAACTTCTCTCTAAAGGGATAATTTCGGAGAGCCTCAAGGAAAGAATAGCTAAGTCCGGACGAAAATATGTTGTGTTAAAGATAGATCCGGCGCAAGAAACAAAGGTCTCCATA
>JAHIIS010000005.1 GCA_018899075.1 Candidatus Omnitrophota bacterium
CACAAGATTGTAAGCGGGCTTGCGTTCAATCTTAAAGGTGTTTCTGCAAATCTAATTAGTAATTTTTCTAAACCTGTGGATAGAAAAAGATATATCACCTTTGATTTGAAAGTGAAGAAGGAGGTTTCTGACTTCACATTAGCGTTGGAAGGTATAAACATATTCAATGAGGATTATCAGGAAATGCGGGATATAGAAGGTTCGGCAAGAGCGATAAAAATGAGTATCGCTTACTCTTTCTAAAGATAATGGGGGAAAAGAGAAGACAATAAAAATCGTTTGACAATCGGGGGGCTTAAGATGTATTATAAAAAGCTACAACAGGTACAACAGGGAGGATATTTTGTATAACTACGAGCCCAGGACAGCTCTGAAGATAGTCAAAAAATTGACAAATCAGTCTAACGTAGAAGTTGTTGACTGCCAGAGTCTAAGAAAAAGGGCGGAAAAATACGGCAACAGGACCGAGTTTGGAAATTATGTCTTTATTACCAATGTGCGCAACAGAAGCGCGGCTTTAACCGTATATATCGGCTCTGAAGAAGTGCGCCTTTCCAAACTTAATCCCCGCCGAAGAGAAATCCTGAAAGAATTACCCCGGACCTTGCAGGAGCTCAAAGGCTACCTTGAAAAAGCGCCTTTAGTAAAAGTTGAGCAGGTTATGGGCAATAATCCCTACTATACTCCTCATTGCACTTTATACGTCTCTGTGCAGAGGAAGGACTCTATTCGTATTCCTTATATGTGGTGCAACACTATGTTTGGGCCTCGGGATGTCCCTGCCCGCCCCGCTCATCAAGAGGCAGGCGGGCCTGCCCGCGGCCCAAGATTGTCGATAGTCTATATTCCCGAATGGCCCGAGTCGAAACGCGAGATTCTGGTCTTCCCTGAAGAGGGCGTAACGTTTGTTCTGGGAAGCGATTACTTCGGAGAGGCGAAAAAGGGGTTCCTGCGCATGGCGATGTGGTTTGCCAAAAAACAAGGGATGCTGGGGATACACGCGGGAGCAAAGATTCTTAAGGCCCGGGATTCTTCGGGAAAGGTTAAGAAATACGGGATGTTTCTTTTTGGGCTTTCCGCCACAGGCAAGACCACCCACGCCTGCCATAATCACGGTTTGACCAGAGCCGGAGAGGGTGTAGAGATTGTTCAGGATGACGCGGTCTTCTGGCGAAGAGACGGCTCTGCTTTAGGGACAGAAAGGGGTTTCTTTATTAAGACCGACGGCCTGGACCCCAAAAGCCAGCCCCTTTTATATCAGGCCGCTACAATGGCCGACACTACCTTTGAAAATGTAACTATGGATTCTGCGGGCAGGCTCTTTTTTTCCGATGACACTTTGACGGGAAACGGCCGCGGGATTATTCAGATGGAGCATTTTGGCAAATTTGCCGGCGGAAGTATTAATTTACCCTCCCTGCATCAGTTAGACGGTTTGATTATCGCCTTTATTACCCGGCGCAATACGGTCTTACCGATTGCCTCCAGGCTTAATCCCGCTCAGGCAGCAGCGGCGTTTATGCTGGGTGAATCTATCGAGACCTCCGCAGGCGACCCGGCGAGGGCCGGCGAATCTATCCGCGTAGTGGGAACCAATCCTTTTATTGTGGGCAGTGAGGCCGAAGAGGGAAATATCTTTTACGATTTTATCCAGAGATACGGAGATAAAGTCAAATGTTTTCTGCTCAATACCGGCGGCGTGGGCGAAATTATAAAGAGCGCCGCCGACGGAACCAAAATTACCAAGCGTAAGGTCAACCGCATAGAAATTCTGGAGATGGCCGCAGTTATTCGCGGAATTGCCCGCGGGACCATTCAATGGAAAGAGGACCCTTATTGGAAAGTAGAGGTCCCTAAATACGTAGAAGGAATGGATATCCGGCGCTTTAAATTAGAGAAATTTTATTCCCGCCGAAAAATCAGTTCCCTGGTTAAGGAAATTAAACGGGAACGCATCCATTATCTTCGCCAATTCCGGGGCCTGCGCAGCGGTATAATTAAGGCCGTAGAGTAATCCAATGAGAGTGCTTTTACATATCTGCTGCGCGGTCTGTGCGGGCTCTTGCCTGGAGACATTGAGACGGGAAGGCCACGAAGTCGGTGGATATTTTTACAACCCCAATATCCAGCCGCAGGAAGAATATCTGAAGAGGCTTCAAGAGGCCGAAAAGTTAGCCCGGCAGGAAAATTTCTCTTTAATAATCGGCGAAGATGAGCCGGATAAATGGTTCTCCCGGATTAAGGGTTTGGAAGAGGAGCCCGAGGGCGGCAGAAGGTGCGCAAGATGTTTTAGCCTGCGCCTGGAAAAGACAGCAAAGGTGGCCCAGGAAAAAGGTTTTGCGGCTTTCACCACTACGCTTACCGTAAGCCCCCATAAAAATGCCCGGGTAATAAACGAAATCGGCCGGGATGTGGGGGGCGGCCTGTTTTTAGGGCGCGATTTTAAAAAGAAAGAAGGCTTCAAAAGGGCGCAACAATTAGCCAGGCGGTATAATCTCTATCACCAGGATTATTGCGGATGTATTTACAGTGACTAAACTTCCCAGGATTGAATGTTTTCCCAGTCAATATAGAAATTATGAAGTAAACATCTCTATCCCTGAGTTTACCTCCATTTGCCCGAAGAGCGGCCTTCCCGATTTCGGCACGATTACCATTCGCTATATACCCAATAGGCTTTGCCTGGAGCTTAAATCTTTGAAATTCTATCTGCTGGCTTATAGAAACCTGGGAATTTTTTACGAAAATGCGGTAAATCGCATTTTAGAGGATGCGGTCGGCGCCTGCCGGCCCAAATGGCTTGAGGTGCGCGGTGAGTTTAATCCCCGCGGAGGGATAAAGACCGAAGTCACGGCAAAGTATCCCCGCCCCAAGCGCTAAAGTTTCCTATCAGTGCTGTATCCTTTGAGAAGACGCCCTCTCCCGGAAAATTCTTTTTCAGCGAAGGTTCTCAACGAAGGTTTTTATTGACTTTGCATATCGGTTATAGTAACATATTTTACTAGCCATGGCTATTATAGAAAAGGGCGCAAAAGTTGCCGTAATCGGCGATGGTGGGTGGGGGACAACTCTGGCAATTTTGCTTCACAATAAGGGCTACAGAGTAAGCCTGTGGGGCCCTTTTGCCGGCTACATCCGCCTTTTAGACAAAAAGAGAAGAAACCCCAAGTTCCTCCCGGGAGTCAAGATACCCGGAGGAATCTCTTTTTCTGCGGATATCCGTCCGGTTATTCAAAAAGCCTCGCTTATCGTCCTGGCAGTGCCTTCCCATTTCTTAAGGGAGGTGCTTACTAAGATGAAAGGCGAGGATATATCGGACTCCCTCATTTTAAGCGCAGCCAAAGGCATTGAGAACGATACTTTGATGCGCCCGTCCGAAGTAATTAAAGATGTGTTAGGCAGTTTGAGGATAGCGGTACTCTCCGGACCGACTATTTCCTATGAAGTAGCCAGAGATATTCCTACAACCTGTGTGGCCTCCAGCGAGAATGCGCAGCTGGCCGAAGAGGCGCAGGATGCCTTTATGGGCGAGCGCTTCCGGGTCTATACCAGCGCCGATATAGTCGGCGTGGAGCTAGGGGGCGCATTAAAGAACGTGATTGCCATTGCCTGCGGTATCTCCGACGGCCTTGGCTTTGGCGCCAATACGAAGAGCGCCATTTTGACCCGCGGATTGGTAGAAATAGGGCGTCTGGGCGTAGCGATGGGCGCAAAACCGGAGACCTTTGCCGGATTAAGCGGCCTGGGCGATTTGGTAACTACCTGTGTTAGCAGTCACGGCAGGAACCGCGGCTTCGGCGAGCAGATTGGAAGAGGCAGAAAAGTAAAGGACATCTTAGCCGGGATGGAGATGGTCGCTGAGGGAGTGAGGACGGCTAAATCTGCCTTTATGCTGGCCGAAAAACACAAAGTAGAGATGCCCATAACCGCTCAAATTTACGCAGTGCTATACGAAAATAAAGACCCAAAAACTGCGGTCAACGAGTTAATGCTCAGGCAGAAGAAAGCAGAATAAAGCATCGGGACGTGGCGCAGTTTGGCAGCGCACTTGAATGGGGTTCAAGGGGTCGCCG
>JAHIIS010000064.1 GCA_018899075.1 Candidatus Omnitrophota bacterium
AATCATATAGTCGATCTCAATACTGTCACCCTCCTTAATATCTTTCAGCGATTCTACATTTTTAAGGTCTACCTTTGGGCCTAGAGTATAGGTAACATTTATATCTTCGCGAGTATCGTAGTCATACTCTATAACTACAATTCGGTCAGAAGATATGCTGCTGACTATACCCCAGGAGTAGCCTAAATCTTCTTCCGCTTCTTCCTGAGCTAGAGATATGCCGGAGCAAATCAACAGGCCCAGTGCCAATACAGCCGCTATTACTAAATATCTCTTCATTTCTTATCACTTCCTTTCCTGGTTACTTTTGTTTTTGCTGACTTTTTTAATTCCTTAAGCATTTCTAAGTCCCGTTTAAAGGTTTCTAAATCTGCAAGGCCTACAGTAATAGAATTAAGCAGCTCCTGATGGGCCTTGTTGTTCGGTTTCATTAAGCAATAATAGACATTAAGGCCCTCCCTTTTATCGCCTACTACACCGGTTAATCGTAATCGAGCAAGATGCTTGGAGACATTTGATTGATTCGATTGCAAGACTTCGCACAGTTCAGTTACATTCAATTCTTGCTTATTGAGAAGATTTATGATTCTGAGGCGGGTATCATCGGCAAAGGACTTTAATATCTGGCGCGCCTTCTTAATCTTCATCGGTAACCTCCCTTCACTGTTATTATACTATATGACCAGATGCTCATATAGTATATAACAAGAAATTCTTTTGTCAAGGAATTTTTATTATGGCCTTTCTGGATAATTCCTGCAGATTATTTGCCAGGGTAAATAATAAAGCCAGACAAAAAAACAATGTCTGGCTTGACTTTTTTGGTGCCGGAGGAGGGAGTCGAACCCTCATGACCTTTCGGTCGCCGGTTTTTGAGACCGGTTCGTATACCTATTTCGACACTCCGGCAACCTCGCAATGACGCTAGTGGACAGCTATGGCTTTATTGCTTGCCTTCTTTAAACACGCCTATTTTTCTAAATTTTTTATATCTCTTTTCCAGAAGCTCTTTTTTTGGCAGGGGCAATAATTCCTGTAAATATTTCTCGATTGCTGCTTTAATATTTTTGGCGCAGGCCTCGGCGTCGCGATGCGCCCCCCCTAAGGGCTCTTTAATAATCTCATCTACTATTCCCATTTTCAGCAAGTCCCCGGCCGTAAGTTTGAGGGCCTCCGCGGCTTCCGGCGCCTTGGCCCTGTCTCTCCAGAGAATAGCGGCACAGCCTTCGGGAGAAATAACCGAGTAATAGGCATTCTCCAGAATGCACACCCTATCGCCTATGCCGATACCTAAAGCGCCGCCGCTGCCCCCCTCGCCGATAACAAAGACAATTATCGGCACGCCGACAGCCACCATTTCCCTTAAATTAAAGGCGATACTGTGAGCCTGGCCCCGTTCTTCGGCGCCGACTCCGGGATAGGCCCCCGGGGTATCGATAAATATCACGATAGGAACGCTGAATTTCTCCGCCAGCCTCATTGCCCTTAAGGCCTTTCTGTATCCTTCCGGATGCGCGCAGCCGAAATTGCGCAGTAAGTTCTCTTTGGTGTCTCTGCCCTTTTGATGGCCGATAATCATAACCTTGCGCCCATTCAGCCTGGCCAACCCCGCAACAAGCGCTTTGTCGTCGGAAAATAACCTGTCTCCGTGCAACTGCACAAAGTCTTTCATAATTAAGCCTATATAGTCTAAACTATAAGGCCGCTGGGGGTGGCGGGCAATCTGCACTCTCTGCCAGGCAGTCAAGTTTTCGAAAATCTCGCGTTTTAATTTCTCCAGCCTCTGCATCAATTGTTTTATCTCTGAGGAAAGGTCTATCTTTTCGGTCTCGGTAAGATTCTTCAGTTCCTCGATCTTCCGCTCTAATTCCAAGATAGGCTTCTCAAAGTCCAATCCGCTTGCGTTCATCGGCCTCGACACCTCAATCTACGATAGTTACTTCGGCGCCCCGGGGTAAAATGATAAACAATTCCTCTGCATCGGAATTCAGCATTCTAATACAGCCGTTGGTAACCTGAGTCCCCAGGTCTTTCGTGGTTGCCCCGCCGTGAATTCCATATTGCGGCTCGGAAAGCCCCAGCCACCTCGTGCCCAGAATGTTCTCCGGGTTGTTTGCCGCTATTACCCCTTCTCCCTCTTTATACCAATCCGGATTTTTTAACTTTTCCACAATCTTAAAGGTCCCTGTGGGGGTGGAATTATATTTTCCCGTAGCCACCGGATAAACTTTGAAAATCTCTTCATCCGCTTTCAAAGCGAGGTAATTTTGCGACTTATCGACAATTACACTGAATTTAGCAGTGCAGACCTTCAGGCGCTTTCCCGGCCTGATAAGAGGGCTCTTTAAATTGTTGCTGCGCATAATTAAATCTGCCGTAGTATTATATCCGGCGGCAATTTTAATCAGGGTGTCGCCCGGCTCTACTTTATAGGCAATATCCTTCTCCGTAACAATAGGGGAAAATAAAACTCTTGCGTTCAAGGCCCACAATCTTTTTTCGACATCGGAGATTTGGCTGAAATTGGGGAAATTGGCAATGATTCCCGAATAAGCATCTCTTGCCTCCTGCCAGAGCTCTTCTTTTTCGTAAATTTCTCCCAATTTATACCGGGCATCCGCAGCTTTCTCGTCGCGGGGAAACCGTTTTATCAGCCCTTGATAGAGCTTGACGGCCTTAACCGCCTCGCCTTTGGACTGCCGGGACAGAGCACTTTGATAAAGAGCGCCTGCTTCGGATTTAACTCCCCTGGCGCCCTTCCCGGCCCGGACAACAATGCCAATCACTACTAAACAGACTGCCAGGCCAATCAACCCTGCAAGCACTATTTTTTTATTCATCTTTGCCTCCTTAATCTTTACATGAAGATAATTGCAACTAAAATACCGATTATGGCTCCGATTAAGACCTCAACAGGGGTATGTCCGAGAAATTCCTTAAGCCTTTCTTCTCTTACCTCCTTCTTCCAATAAATATCGTCTAAAATCACATTCAAAGTCTCTGCCTGTTTTCCTACAGACCTTCTAAAGCCCTGGGCATCCATTAGAATTATCCAGGCGAAGACCATAGTTATGGCAAAAACGGGAGACTTTAATCCATACTTCAGGCCGATTGTGGTAGCCAGAGCCGAAACTGTTGCCGCGTGGGAACTGGGCATTCCCCCCGTATCTACAAACCACCTGAAGTTAAATCTCTTTTCGGCAATTACACCTAACAATACCTTGGCGCCCTGGGCAATGAACCAGGCCACCAGCACCGTAACGAATACCCGATTTTGAAACGCCTGGACAAAGAAATTTATCATTTATATTGTCCTTTAGCTCCCTTTCTTGAGTGCCTATATTATAATAGACAAATTTCCTAAAGGCAAGGTTTTTAAGACCCCGTTTATTTTCCAATGCAGAATTGGGAAAAGATACGCTCTAAAACGTCTTCGCAGCGTATCTCGCCGATTATCTCGCCTAAGGATTTCTGCGCCTCTTTTATATCCAGGGCGACAATCTCCGCGCCCCGGCTCATCTTTACTGCCTTGATTGCGCGCTTGAGAGACCTCCAAGCCTTCTTTAAGGCCTCCTGGTGCCTAATATTGGTAATCAGGATTTCGCTGCAGGATGCGGCCTTTCCCTGCCAGATAAACCCGGCAATCTCTCTTTCCAGTCTGTCCAGGCCCGTACCGCAAAGAGCGGAAACGCTCAAGGCCTTTCTACCGGCTAAAACCTTATCTGCCTCATTCCTGCTTATCTTCGCCGGTAAGTCCTGTTTATTTAAAACTACGAAAGCCGGCCTATCTGAAATATAGCGGCATATTGCCGTGTCTTGCGAGCTCAACTTCCGGCTCGTATCTAAAACCAGAAGGAGCAGGCCCGCCTCTTTTAAAGCCTTTCGGCTTCTTTTCACTGCTTCTTTTTCCGCTAAATCGCGCCCCCGGATAATTCCCGCCGTATCGATTAAACGCAAAGGAATCCCGCAAAGGTCAACTGTCTCTTCAAGCGTGTCTCTGGTCGTCCCGGGGACAGGAGTAACGATTGCCCTGTCTCTTTTCAAAAGGGCGTTTAAGAGGCTGGACTTGCCCACATTGGGCTTCCCGCAGATAACGCAGGTTATGCCCTCGCGTAAAATCGCTCCTCTATCGGCGGTATCCAAAAGCTCCTTTACCCCCTGAGAGGCCTTTTCTGTCTTCTTTAATAATTCTTTTAAAGAATTCGGCTCTATATCCTGGTCGGAAAAATCTATAGAGGCTTCAATCTGCGTTAAGATATCCAGAAGATTTTTGCGCAGGGCGTTTATTTGCCCGGAAAGCCTTCCCTCTAGTTGCCCCAGGGCCGCATTCAGCGCCTCCTTAGTCTGGGAATTAATCACATCTAAAACTGCCTCGGCCTGGGCCAAATCGATGCGTCCGGAAAGATACGCTCTCCTGGTAAATTCTCCGGGCCTGCCCAGGCGCGCGCCGCACTTCAATACCAATTCTAAAATCCTCTTTAAGACAACGATGCCGCTGTGGCAGTTAATCTCTATGATATCTTCTCTGGTGTAAGTCCTGGGGGCGCGCATAACGCCGAGCAAGACCTCATCGATATATTCGGACTTATCTACAATGCGCCCATAGTAGAGTGTATGGCTGGGGCATTGCGAGGGGCGCCTGCCGTTGGAACTGACAAAAATCTTATCTGCTATGGAAAGGGCGTTTTTGCCGCTTAAACGCACTATCCCGATGCCGCTTTTACCGACCGGCGTAGATATTGCCGCTATAGTGCCGTCTAAAAACATATTTCCCATTTCACTCCATACTCACGGCTCGGGGTCCTGTCTCGGGTGCGCTTTTGGTGCTCGCTCAATTACAGCAGAAGAAACTTCAAGATGTATTTTAGTTGAGCTGTGCTCCAAAAGCTGGCACCCGAGCCACCCCTCGCCATAGAGACGTATCAGTTTAGAATGCTGGTGGGCGGCTAAGGCGG
>JAHIIS010000065.1 GCA_018899075.1 Candidatus Omnitrophota bacterium
TCGCTGTAAGTGCTCAAAAGTCATTTGCCAAAAAATTGCTGAGGCTCGCTTCGCAATAAACACCTCACAAAGTTAAATAATCGTCTTTGGCGAGGGGTGGCCCGAGCCCTTTAAGTTCTTGACAATGGAGTCTTAGTTTGATAAAATTTTAGGATAAGATAATAAGACAAAAGGAGCGAAAAGCCGATGAATATTTTATTGAAGATATGGAAACAGATAGTCAGGGGATTTAATTATGTGATGGGGTTGTTTTCCAATGATATGGGTATCGATTTGGGGACTGCCACAACCCTGGTCTTTGTTAAAGGTGAGGGTATCGTCCTTTGTGAGCCTTCTGTAGTGGCCATCCAGAAGGGTTCCTCACGGGTGCTGGCGGTGGGTGAGGAAGCCAAGAGAATGCTGGGGCGCACCCCGGGGAGCATCGTGGCGATCAGGCCGATGAAAGACGGAGTGATTGCCGATTTCGAAGTTACGGAAAGTATGTTGCGTTACTTCATAAAAAAGGTGCATCACCGCCGGGTCCTTGTGCGTCCCCGGATGGTTATTGCCATTCCCTCAGGGATCACAGAAGTAGAAAAGCGGGCGGTAAAAGATTCTGCGGAGCACGCCGGCGCGCGCGAAGTATTTTTAGTGGAAGAGCCTATCGCTGCTGCTGTGGGCGTAGATTTGCCTATCCAGGAACCGGCAGGCAATATGATCATTGATATCGGCGGGGGCACAACAGAGATGGCGGTAATTTCTTTAGCGGGGATTGTCTATGCCAAATGTATCAGGATCGGCGGAGATGAAATGGATGAGGCCATTATCGAGCATCTAAAGAAGACTTATAATCTGATGGTTGGAGAAAGAACCGCGGAAGAAATAAAAATAAAGATTGGCTCAGCCTATCCTTTAGATGAAGAACTGACTATGGAGGTCAGAGGCAGGGACCTGGTAGCGGGGCTCCCTAAAGTAATTACCGTCTCTTCCGAAGAAGTAAGAGAGGCTTTGGCTGCCCCGATTAATGCCATTGTAGAAGCAACCAGAGTTGCTCTGGAAAGGACTCCACCCGAACTTTCTGCAGATTTGATTGAGCGCGGGATAGTCATGGCCGGCGGCGGCGCGCTTCTGCGCGGCATTGATAAGTTGCTTTCGGAAGAAACGGGCCTTCCTGTCCATGTGGCTGAAGACCCTATAACTTCCGTAGCCTTAGGGACAGGTAAAGTGTTAAACGAGATCAAATATCTTAAGAAATTACTTGTCCCCACAAGGGTGGAGCAGTGAGGCTGGCGTGGTTCAGGAATTTAAAGCCGGCTATTCAACTGCTTGTTTTATCAGGATTAATATTCGTTCTTTTAGCCTTCTATATCCCCCTTTCTAAATACATAAGACCTGCGATAATATCTTTACTTTTACCTCCCCTGAAACTTTGCGAGGGTGTATCTTCCAACGCAAGGCAGTTCTTGAGGTTTCAAGATTTAGCCGAAGAAAATAAAAGACTTAAGATTAAAGTTGATAACTTAGCCGGCCAATTACTCCAATTAGAGGAGGCAGGACTGGAGAATCAGCGCCTGCGCAGCCTTTTGTCTTTACCGCAAAGTAAGACCTTGCAGACAAAAGCGGCTCTTTTGATCGGCAAGGATTCTTCCAATTGGACTATGACTGTGCTCATTAATCAAGGGACATCAAGCGGCATAAGAAAAGGTATGCCTGTGGTCTTAGGGGCAAATTTGGCGGGAAAAGTCATAGAGGCCTCTTCCTTTGCGGCCAAGGTTGCCTTGATTGTCGATTTCAATTCCAAAATTCCTGCTAAGATTTTGCGCACCCGCGAAGAAGGCATAGTCTTTGGAGCTCGCCAGGGAGGACGGGTGGTCTGTAAGATAAAATATATTCAGGGGGCAATAGAGATAGGCGACAGGATTATATCTTCAGGCCTGGGAAAGATATACCCCAAAGGACTCTTAATCGGAGAGGTTATAGCAGTGGAAGAAGAGGAAAACAAGTTATATAAAGTAGCCGAGATTCAGCCGGCAGTTGAGTTCGCAAGCCTGGAAGAAGTCACGGTTATCACCAGCCAATGAAACCAGGAAAATTATTAATTTTATTTTTGATTATTTTGTTTACAATCTTACAATGCACAGCGCTCAATTACGTCCGGATTTTTAGAATCAAACCGGATATCTTACTTATTTTAGTAATTTTTTTCAGCCTCAACTTTGGCCGGATTTACGGGTTGGTAATAGGGGCGCTTTGCGGGCTTTTCAGCGAAGCAACTTGCGGGGCGCCTGCGGGCGCAATAGTATTTGTCTATTCTTTGGGGGGGCTCCTCTTAGGCCATATCGGCAGATGGGTTTATGACCAGAAAATTTTCGGCCAGATGGGCATATCCCTTATTTTTAGTTTCGTAATTTATTTTTTTTTATTTTTTCTTTTTCAAACCCTCGATGCAAATTTGTCTTTGTTTAATAGCTTAATATCCGTTATCCTGCCCGCCTCTTTTTATACTGCGGCTGTTTCGCCTGTTTTGTTCCGCTTTTTAAAAACCATCTTAAATACAAGATAAGTTCCTATGCATCTACGATTGTTGAAAAAAATAACTTTTGTTTCTTTTCTTTTCCTGACTTTATGCCTGGCTTATAACCAGATTATTAAAGGGCCTTACTATTCTCAATTAAGCCAGAATAACAGAATTAAACTTGCCAGGCTCCCTGCTCCGCGGGGATTGATTTACGACCGGTGCAAAAGAGTCGTAGCAGGCCAGAGGCTTATGTTTAATGCGGCGTTACTTTCCCAGGAAATAAAGGATGTTCAGCAAAGTCTTGAGAAGATAAGCCCTATCTTAAACATTCCCCAGGAAGAACTCTTGCGCCGATTCAGGAAGAATTTTTCCGCCCCGTTTATTCCGGTTGTAGTTGCCGCGGATGTCCCTAAAGAAACGGCCATACTCCTGGAATGTAAAGAATCCGATATTCCGGGCCTGATTATCCAAACCGAACCTCTGAGAGATTACCGCTATGGAGCGAGCCTCTGTCATATTCTCGGGTATTTAGGCAGTATGGCGGAAGATGAGTTAAGGAAATTTAAAGAGTACGGCTTGCGCACGAAGGATTTGATAGGGAAAAGCGGCGTAGAGAAAGAATTCGACCATTATTTAAGAGGGGAAGCAGGGGGGATGCAGGTAGAGGTAGACAATCGGGGCTGTAAGGTGAGGGTTTTGGGTAAAAGAGCGCCCCGAAAAGGCGCAGACCTCTATTTAACTATCGATGCCCAATTGCAGGAATTTATCGATAGCCTATTAGAAGGAAAAAAGGGCGCTTGCGTGGTGATGGATGTTCAAAGCGGCGAGATTTTATCTATGGTGAGCGAGCCCGGTTTCGACCCCAACTTGTTCATTGCGGCCCTTAATGGAAAGCCGGCGGCCGAACGCAGAATAAAGGAACTGCTTAATTCAAGAGAAGCGGTTTTAGTCAATCGGGCTATTTCAGGGGTTTATCCGCCCGGCTCAATTTTTAAAATTGTTGTAGCCGCAGCAGGCCTGGAAACAGACGGCATTAGCCCTGAAGCAAGGCTTGAGTGTCCGGGAAGCTTTAAGGTAGGCAGGCGCCGGTTCTTTTGCTGGAATCTTGACGGCCACGGCAGACAGAATTTAACCGAGGCCATTGCTTACTCCTGCAATGTCTTTTTCTATAAATTGGGGCTTGCCCTTGGGCCGCAAAAGATTGCCTCCTTCGCCCGCAAATTCGGATTAGGAAACACAACAGGCGTGGATTTACCATATGAGTCAACAGGGCTTGTTCCTTCCAGGGGCTGGAAGTTGAAGACCTACAAGGAGAGGTGGTATGACGGGGAGACGGCCAATTTTTCTATCGGGCAGGGGTATCTTTTAGTCACTCCTTTACAGATGGCCCAGGTGATTTCTGCGGTAGCCAACGGAGGCTATCTCACCCGGCCCCATATAGTAGAAACAGGCGGACAGAAATCCGGGGGTTTCCGAAAAAGGCTGGCTTTAGAAAAAGAGACATTGGAAATAATTAAAGAGGGGATGCGCCGGGTTATAGACGATGAACAGGGAACCGGCCGCCAGGCAAGGATTTCTGGCGTGCAATGGGCAGCTAAAACCGGGACTGCTCAAGTCTCAAACAGAGCCTCCCACGGCTGGTTCGGGGCGTTTTACCCCTTTGATGAACCGCGCTTTTCGGTGCTTGTGTTTTTAGAATACGGAGGAAGCGGGGGAGGGACTCCCGCTATGATAGCCAAAAAGATTATAGAGTATATCATAGAAAAGGATGTGGGTGGCAGGACATAGGTAAATGTTTAACCTTAAGACCTGGAAGAACTTCGACTTTATATTATTTTTGACGACCGTTTTTATTTTTGCTATCGGATTGGCCTTCCTATATAGCTCAACGTACCATTTTTCTTATAAACATAACGGCATCCTGACACAAAGTTTCCTTATCAGACAAATTACCTGGTTTGCCCTTGCCCTTTTAATCGGGCTGATTATCGTGAAGGTGGACTATCAAAAATGGCTGGAACTGGCTTATCCCCTATATGGATTGAATTTTATCCTTTTGCTTTTGGTTCTGCTTTCAGGCGTGGCAAAACTGGGCGCGCAGAGGTGGATAAGTCTCGGCAATATAGGTTTTCAGCCTTCCGAATTCAGTAAGCTTATAATCGTTTTGACCTTAGCGCGGTATCTGGGGCAGCGAGAGGGTGTCTGCGGGAAAGAAATGGCTGTTTGTTTTTTAATAGTCGGCGCGCCTTTTCTTTTAATTGTGAAGCAACCCGACCTGGGGACTGCCCTGGCTTTAATCCCTATCCTTTTCGCCATCCTTTATGTGTGGGGGGCGCGTTTGCGGACTTTAATTTTAATCTTTGCGGCTTTCGGGCTGTCTTCGCCCTTTTTATGGCAGGCGCTTAAGGATTATCAAAAGAGGAGAATCCTGGTATTTATTAATCCCGATGCAGACCCTTTAGGCGCCGGCTATACGGTCATCCAATCTAAAATTGCCATTGGTTCAGGAGGGCTGTTTGGAAAAGGGTGGCTGGCAGGGACGCAAAACCAGTTAAATTTTTTGCCTGAGCGCCACACAGATTTTATCTTTTCGGTAGTAGGCGAGGAATGGGGTTTTGCCGGCGCAATGTTGCTTTTAATTTTATACTTTGTTTTAATTTGGCGCGCCTATTCCTGCGCCCAGCAGACTCAGGATTCCTCAGGAAGACTTCTTGTTTGCGGCATAATTGCAATGCTTTCTTTTCAGGTTGTGGTAAATGTCTCTATGACAATGGGGCTTATGCCTGCCGTGGGTTTGCCCCTGCCCTTAATAAGTTATGGGGGCTCCTCCTTATTTACCACTATGGCCTCCATAGCCCTCCTTTTAAATATCGGCATGCGAAGAACGGTCTTCTAAGTCAAAAGGCACAATTGCACAAATGTCAACTTGACAAATGCTGCTTTTTGTGCTATACTTTTGATTGTACAAAGTAACAGAAGCGCGTTTGAAAAAGGCAACTCCTTGACATCTTTGATGTCAAGGAGGCGCAAAACCACAGGTCCTAAGTAACCCTTGGGGCAGCTGGGTTGCCAGACGCAAGCAGAAAGCGTTAGGGCCTTTGGTTAGTAGATGGAAAACCAAAGGCCATTTTTAATTTGAGGACAAAAACAATGATCAAGAGGCCAGACAATCCGGATGGAAACGCCCACCGCGTGATTACTTTTCTTACGCGAGACGAACTCGATTTTCTGGATAAGGTTGGAAAGGACGCCCTGTTTAGCGCAGGAACCAAGCTATCAAGAAGCAAGATTATTTCTGCTATAGTCGATGTGATGCGAAGATTAGGCATCGATGGCGCAGGCTTACGTTCCAAAAAAGAATTGGAGAGAAGGATTATTAAAGCGATGAAAAGAGAAAGGAAAGGTGAACAAAAAAATGGCACAGTCCTTTAAAACCTTATCGCTGGCGCGAAGAAGCATCAGGCACAAGTTGACCGCAGCCTTTGCCCTGATGTCCGTTATCCCGATGCTGGTTTGCGGGTATTTAATTATCTATTATATTTTTCCGACGATAAAAAGTCTCTGGGATATCTCCTTAATCTTTCTAATTACTCTTTTCCTTACGCTTTTAGGATTTTACTTAGCCAGAAAGATTATCTATCCCGTTGTTGAGATTGCCGCGGCCGCCAAGGGGATTGCCGAAGGCAGATTAGGCGGGCAGGTGAGCGTAGAGGCAGAGGATGAGATTGGCGAGCTCAGCGGTTCTTTGAACCGCCTTTCCACAAGGCTCAAAGAAAATATGACTGCGCTGCATTCTTACGGAGAGAAGATTAAACAGATAAATATGGAAATCAATAAAAAGGTCTTTGCTCTTTCCGGCCTTTTGCAGATAGGCAATCTTATGACGACCAGCGCCGGCCTGGATGAGGTCTTCAACTTGATCGTAGAAAAGCTTTCTCAGCTGCAAGACGGGGGAGTGGCGTTTCTTATGTTTCTGGACGAAGCCTCGGGCGAATTGCTTATGCGCGCGCAGGCGAATGTAGAGGCCGAGGAGATAAGCCGAATTAAGATTAGAATCGGCCAGGGGCCGTTAGGTAAAATATTTAGCAGCGCCAGGCCCTTAGTCATAGACAGGCAAAATAGGCCCGCGGTTATCGACGAAAATCTGAGGAAAATTTTGCAGACAAAAAATATGGCACTTTTACCCGTTACCTCTTCCGGCAAAGTCATCGGCATTTTAGGGACGGGAAATAATGCCGAGAACTTCTTCTTTGTGGATGATGAAATAGAATTGATAGGGGTCTTTGCCAAACAGGCAGCCGTGGCTGTAGAAAACGACATCCTTCTGCGCAAGACAAAAGAGTTGACCGTGAGAGACGAGCTTACCAGGCTTTATAACGAGAGTTACATCCGCGCCCGTTTAGATGAAGAGATTAAAAGAGCAATTTCCTATCAGCGGCCCTGCTCCTTTGTTATTTTCGAGGTCGAGAACTTTGAACGCTACCGCGATGTTTCAGGAGAAATAGCCGCCGAGGGCGCCTTAAAGAAAATAGCCCAGACCCTCAAAGAGAGCGCCAGCGACATCGATAAAGCAGCCAGGTTCTCCGACCACCAGTTTGCCCTGCTTCTGCCCGAAAAAAATAAACAGCAATCATTGAATGTTGCCGAAAATATAAGGAAGGAAATAGAAAGATACAACTTAAGGCAGAATAAACTTAAAACCAGCCTGCCCCTGACATTGAGCGCAGGCATTAGCGCCGCCCCTGCAGACGGGACGACTGCGGTAGAATTAATTAATAAGGCATTGCGTTATGCGCAAGAGGCCGGGGGCCGAGAAGGAGCTTAAGCGATGGTTAATATGCAGCAGTTATTAAGATTGGCCGTGGAGAAGCAGGCCTCCGATCTGCACATTACTGCGGGGGCTGCGCCGCAATTGCGGATAGACGGGGAACTGGTTAAAACAGGCGAAGAAATTCTCACCCCCCAAAAAGCCAAAGAATTGACTTACGGCCTTTTGAGTAAAGAGGCCATAAAAGAATTTGAAGAGAATCTGGAGCTGGATATGTCGTTCGGAATTGAGGGATTAAGCCGGTTCCGTCTGAATGTTTATCAGCAAAGAGGAGTTGTGGGCGCTGCGATAAGAAGGATTCCCTATCAGATTATGAGCCTGGAGGAATGCGGCCTGCCTGTAAAAGCAGTCGCTGAGTTATGCCATAAACCCAAGGGTCTAATTTTAGTTACCGGGGCAACGGGGAGCGGAAAGTCTACGACCCTGGCAGCGATGATAAATATGATTAATCAAGAAAGGCGCTGTCATATTATTACGGTCGAGGACCCCATTGAGTATACTTTTAAAAATATTAAAGCCATTATAGAGCAGCGGGAGGTAGGCAGCGATACCCGCAGCTTCACCCGGGCCTTAAAACATATATTGAGAGAAGACCCTGATGTAATTCTTATCGGAGAGATGAGAGACTTAGAGACTATTCAAGCCGCTTTAAATATTGCCGAAACAGGGCATCTCGTTTTCGCTACCCTGCACACATCCGACAGCGTGCAA